>NZ_CP047080.1:600000-802500 GCF_030408595.1 Corynebacterium canis
ACTCATTCTTACACACAAACTTGTGAAACCAAGGCCGGATTGCAGCGAAAATGCACGCTAGGGGGTAGCGATAGTCCCCTGTACAGGGGTGGCTATGGCTCCGACCTGCGTGCCTGAATAATGTTTAATTCGATGATAGCGTACCGGGGGTGGGGCCGACGGCGATAGGCATCCGGACCATATTGCCCCACTCCACCCACGAACCGTCATAGTTACGGATATTCTCCCGGCCCAGCAGATACTTCAGCACAAACCATGTGTGGGCGCTCCGATCGCCCACCCGGCAGTACACGATCGAATCGTCCGCAACCTCCGCGTAGATGTCTTCCAACTCCGCGCGAGACCGGAAACGCGAATTAGGATGCACCGCCAAATTCCACGGGATGTGCATCGCCGTCGGGATATGCCCGCCCCGCATCACCCCCTCTTCGGGGTAGCCCTCCATATTGGAACGCTCACCCGTGTACTCTTCCAATGTCCGAACATCCAACAAGGGAGTAATACCAATATTTTGCTTAACCTCGGCGGCGAATGCGCGGAACGGGGCGTCGTCACGCTCAATCACCGGGTACTCGGAACGCGGGTACTCGGGCACGACGAAAGAGGTGTCGCGCTCCTCCGCCATCCAAGCATCACGGCCGCCGTTAAGCAGGCGCACATCCTCATGGCCAAAGAGTTCGAACACCCACAATGTAAACGACGCCCACCAGTTGGACTTATCGCCATAAATCACCACGGTATCGTCCCGTGAAATGCCCTTTGATCTCATGAGCTCGGCAAACGCCTCGCCCGAAATATAGTCACGGACAACCGCGTCATTGAGGTCCCTGCGCCAATCAATGCGAACCGCCCCCGGGATATGACCGATGTCATACAACAAAGTGTCTTCGTCCGACTCCACGACACGCAACCCGGGTGTGCCAAGGCGCGCGCTCAGCCACGAAGCTGAGACGAGCCGTTCCGGGTGGGCATATTCAGCGAACTGCGGATTCGGGTCAAAGGGGGCTGTCATTGAGGTTCCTCTCGTCGGTGGTGCCTAATCCAGCTTATTCCTACGGTAACCCAGTGTCGCGGCTGTGGGTGTGGCGTCGGTTACGTCACCAGCGGCAGTGTGGTCTTATGTCTTATTCTGACCTTGGTTGTCTGATCCCCCACATACAAGGAGAATTTATGCATAAGGCTATTGTCGTGTTCGAGGTTGAAGGCGGCAGCGACAAGCAATTCAATGGCCATCGCAAGGACACAATGCCGATCGTGGATGCCATCAAGGCGAAGGGTTGGCATGCGGAAGTTGTGTACTACCGTCCCGAATGGTCCGAAGCTCTGTTCGAGTACATCTCCAAGAATTTTGATGCCTACATCTCCCGTGTGAACCCAGGCAACATTCTCGGTGGTGAGAAGGGGTACTTTGATCTCCTCACTCGACTCTCCGATGAAGCTGGCCTCGTAGGCATGTCTCGCCCCGACGAGATGATGTCCTACGGCGCGAAAGATGCGCTGGTCAAGCTCGCCGATACCGATCTAGTCCCATCCGATACCTACGCTTACTACGATGTAGAGACCTTCCACAAGACGTTCCCCAGCTCCCTTTCCTACGGAGAGCGCGTGCTCAAGCAGAACCGCGGCTCCACCGGCGAAGGCATCTGGCGCGTCCAGCTGGAAGACAAGGAACTCGCAGCTTCTGTCGAAGAGGGCACTGACCTGCCGTTGGACACCAAGCTGCGCTGCACCGAGGCTGTGGATAACCACACCGAAATTCGTGAGCTCGGCGAGTTCATGGACTTCTGTGACCAGTACATCATCGGCGATAACGGCATGCTCGTGGATATGCGCTTCATGCCGCGCATCGTCGAAGGTGAGATCCGCATCCTCCTTGTGGGCCCCCACCCGGTGTTCGTTGTGCACAAGAAGCCGGCTGCCGGCGGCGATAACTTCTCCGCCACCCTGTTCTCTGGCGCAAAGTACACCTACGACTCGCCCGAAAAGTGGCAAGAGCTCGTGGACATGTTTGCTGAGGTTCGCCCAGTGATTGCAGAGAAGCTCGGAGGCGATAACATTCCGCTTATCTGGACCGCCGACTTCATGCTTGACGACGCCCCAGATGGCGGCGACACCTACGTCCTCGGCGAAATCAACTGCTCCTGTGTCGGTTTCACATCGGAACTGGACATGGGCATCCAGGAAATGGTTGCCGACGAGGCGATTTCCCGCGTGGAAAAGAAGTTCGCCTAAGGGTTTGGTTCCTTGAAGTTACACGGATAACCCCCGCTTTCGGGCGGGGGTTATTCGCTGTTGCCGGGTTGGGGGCGGTGGCAGGGCCCTGGGGGATAGGTTGTGGGCTCCGCATGAAGTTTTTTACACACGAAACGCCGATTTGGTGTAATTTTCATCATCCGGGGCGGCCTGGAGGTCCCGCCGCGATATTTTTTACACAGATTCCGGGATTTTGATGTAAAAAATATCGGTAGACAACGTTCAACTCCGGTTGTGGAAATAGGTTGCTGGCAATATACCGGCTGAACTGAGGCATTTTACATAATTCGGCCATGGTCCATTAAGGGTAGAGGGTTCCGATGGCTTAGAGGGCCTGCTGTGGAGGTTGTGTCCCATATGATAAAAGTTGATAAAATTATAGGCGGCTTATCGGTGAGTGATGTGTGGTGGGTCCAGGCCTTGGCGGGTGCTGGGCGGTCATGGTGTTGCCATCGCGTGTCGCAAAATCGCGAGAACCCTCCGGCAGTTATGGAGTTATAGCTATTGGGGCTGCCCGCTTGAAGTTAACCGGTTTGCAGCAGTGGAACTTCGGAAGCTTTCGTCTGGATGCTCTTCATTTTGGGGTGTGCCGTGGCGGATCATTGGGGAAAGTAGCATAGGGTGGCTGGTGGAAGGGCCTTGTGGGAGGTGGCAAGGCCTTGGAGGATAGGTTGTGGGCTCCGCATGAAGTTTTTTACACACGAAACGCCGATTTGGTGTAATTTTCATCATCCTGGGCCGCCCGGAGGCCCCGTCGCGATATTTTTTACACAGATTTCCGGATTTTGATGTAAAAAATATCGGTAGACAACGTTCAACTCCGGTTGTGGAAATAGGTTGCTGGCGATATACCGGCTGAACTGAGGCCTTTTACGTAATTCGCCCATAGCCCACTAAGGGTAGAGGATTTCGGGCCGTCTATCGGGCTTTATCTATTGCGCGCAACCCGAGCGATGGGGGATGCCCAGCCGGCCTCGAAGCGAAGCCGGCCAAGCGGGTACCCACCGATGCGAGATATGCCGGCTGTAAAGTGACGCCGGCCGCGGGGCGGAGCCAACCTAGGAGGGGTGTGGGGTGAGCGACTCGAGGGGGTAGTAGAGGTTGACGTTTTCGAGGAGGATTCGGGTGCGCTCGTCGCCATCCCATTTTGCGGTGACGCCGTGTTTTTCCAGGGTGGGCAGAATGGTGGAGCGGATCAGATCCGACATGTTGAGGCCTGCTGCCCTCCCGCCGGGGGCCAGTCCGAAGGCTAGCGCGCCTGCGCCACATTCGAATATGGATTCAGCATCCTGCTGGTGGAAAAACACATATGCGTTCCATTGGCTAGGATCCGCAACCTGGCCGAGGATTTCGTCGTGCCCGCAGGTCTGGCAGCAGGCGAAGTTCTCCCGCGCGATAATCCCGTTGCGCTCCAATTCGGCGAAGGCGAGGGTGATTGGCATGGGCGGGACCTGGCCAAACGTTTCCTGTTGGGCGAGGCGCTGGGCGATCAGGAATTCGGCAAGCGCCTCGGCGGCGTCCAAAGGGATGCTGTCGAGTTCGCGGGATTTTTCGGATTCGCTAAAGAAGGGGTAGTCGCAGATGTAATCGACCAAATAGTCGAAATCCGGATCCCCGCCCATCAAAAGATTGTTCCAAAGTATGTCGAGGAATTCTTGCGCTTGCGCGTCGCCGACACCTTTTGGCAGGTACTGCGGCGGGATCCGCAGCCCCGCCGGTTGGGCGTTGTAATCCACCGGCCCGGCACCATCCACCGACCCAGCACCATTCACCGGCCCGGCACCAACCACCGCTCCAGCACCTTCCACCTGGAAACCTCCGTCGCTCATTGGACGCCGTCCAGCAAGGAGGCCACGCAGGCGGGATCGCAATCGGAAAGTAGGGCGCGGCAGCGGTCGTATTCATTCTGTTCACCGATCGCCTGCGCCGCCAAGGCGAGCTGCGCAATGGATCGCAGGACGCCTTGGTTCGGCTCGTGCGACCACGGCACGGAACCGAAACCTTTCCAACCGTTGGCGCGTAGCGCGTCTAAGCCTCGGTGGTATCCGGTCCGGGCGAAGGCGTATCGGACTAGATCGTCGTTGGTGTCTTCGGCGAGGATGGCCCAGGCGAGGGGGCTTTCGGGGTGTTGCCGGGCGTCGATATGCGCGAGTTCGGCGGGGAGTAGTACGGGGGGAGGGGCTAGGAAATCTTTGCTGTTCATAGCGTTGCCTTTTCGATGTGGACGGCTTGGGCGGGGGCAGCGTCGCGGGCACCTTCGGCGGCGCCGCGTTCACCGATGCTTTGCAGGATGGGCATGCTTTCTTCGGCGACGCGTCCGACGATGGTGTAGTTCGGCGGCAGCGGCGAGTCCTTATAGGTAAAGAAGAATTGGGAGCCATTGGTGTCGGGCCCGGAATTCGCCATGGCGATGACGCCGGCGGTGTATAGGCCTTGTTCGTCGGTGCCCACGGGGTATTCGTCTTTAAAGGTGAAGCCGGGCCCGCCGGACCCGGTGGCGGTGGGGTCCCCGCATTGCAGGATAAAGATGTTTTGCGTGGTCACGCGGTGGCACAGGGTGTTATCGTAAAACCCCTGCTCGGCAAGGTGTTCGATGGTGGCGGCGGCGCAGGGCGCTTTGGAGCCGTCGAGGTTCATGGCTATTTCGCCTTGATTGGTGGCGAGTTTTACGGTGGCGTTGCCGTCGCTCGGTCCGCTTGGCAGGGAAACTTCCCGGGATGCGGATCCGGTTTCGGTAAAGTGGCACTTATTGTCGTCGGGTGTTGTTTCGCCGGGTTCATTCGTTGAACAGGCGCCGAGGAGTAGCGCAACGACGGCAAGATAAGGCACGTATTTCATATGTCATATGTTAACGGATCCAACATTCTGAAACGTTGTGCCCAAATTGATATAGGGCTTTTCTTACGAGCGGCAGGCTGAGGCCGATTACGTTGGATGGGTCGCCGTGGATGCTGTCGATAAACCACCCGCCGAGGGCTTCGAGCGTAAAGGCCCCGGCGCAGTGGAGGGGTTCGCCGGTGCGGGCGTAGGCTTCGATATCGGCGTCGCTGACCTGTCCGAATGTGACGGTGGTGGTGGCGGCTTGGAGTACGCGTTGGCTGTTGTGGGGTGCGATGATGCAATGCCCGGTGACGAGTTCGGCGGTGCGTCCGCGTTGTTGTTTCCAGCGTGCGATGGTGTTGTCGATGGTGAGGGGTTTGCCCTGGAGTTGGCCGTCGAGGTGGAGCATGGAGTCGCAGCCGATGACCACATCTGTGGGGTGCTCAGCGGCTACGGTTTCGGCTTTGGCTTGGCTGAGGGTGAGTATTTGGGTTTCGGCCGGCGCGTCGCACACGGTGGCTAATAGTGCGTCTTCGTCGAGGTCCGCGGGGTGGACAATGGGCGTTACCCCCGCCGCCTGCAGGATGGCAAGGCGGGAGGGGGAGGCTGAGGCTAGGACGATACGCATGCACCTAGCTTATCGACGCCGCGCCACCCCACCCCAGCTAGTAATCTGACGCTGATTTCAACGGAAGGATTTCTTGTTGCCCTTCCTGCCCGGGGGCCCATTGGACGGCGTAGAAGAGTTCGGGGTTGTTGGTGGGGTAGACGGCGAATTCTTTGTCCGCATTGACGCCGTATTTTTCGGGTTGGCCGAAGTAGGCGTCGGCTTCCTGGCGGTTATTGAACCGGAGTTCGCCGTCTTTGTTGAAGGGCAGCAGGTAGGAGACCTTGGTGTTCAGGGGGTCGTTATCGGTGTTTTCGGCGAAGATAAGGACGCCATTGGAGTGGTTGACGGCGTAGTAGTTGCCCATGGTGGTGGCGTTTTTGGCGTCGAGGCCGGAGGGGAGGTCTTTGAGGGTGGTGCCTACGGCGATGCCATTGGTTTCCTGGGCGGCGTTAAAGGCGTGTTGCGGCTGGCAGCGGCAGAGGGTGATGCTGGTGATTTTCTTGTCGCTGGCTATGACCTTCCAGGCGTTTTCATCGCCGACGGGGAAGAGGTATTCGGTGGTGCCGTCGTCAAGCTCGCGTTGTTCCATCGGTTCGCCCCAGGCCTCGATGGCTTTGTCTATGGAATCGCCGATGACAATGCCGTCGATGGTGGTGGGGTCGTTGGGTTCGATGGCCTGCAGGGAGCCGTCCTGGAAGATAAAGTCGCTCTTTTTAAAGGTGACGGTGCAGGTGGTTTCGTTGCAGGTCAGGTCAGGGAAATCCGGGTTGTTTTGTTGGATCTCGTCGATATTGTCGCCGAGGTTGATGCCGTCGATGCCATTGCCATTGAGGGATTTGTGGAGTTCCTCGTCCCGGAAGGCCTTGAGGCGCTGGGTGAGCTGCTGTTGGTTTTCGGCCGTCACGGAAATCCCACCGGTCGCCGCGGTGATGGCCTCCAGGTGTTGCGCGTCTTCCTTGAATGTCACGGCGTCGATACGCAATTGGGGGTGCGAATGGGTAATGGAATTGGTGAGCGCGGCGAAATCCCCGTCGCAGGTGTCCACGCCGTCGGAAAGCACGATGATGCTGGCTGCGCTGTCGGTGGGGAGCTGGTTGGCGGCCTTTTCGATCGCCTTGGCTAGTGGGGTCCAGCCGCGGGGGGTGATGCCGCCGATGGTGTTATAGGTGACGGCGGCGTTATCGATTGGCTGAAGTGTGCGAACCAGGGATACGTCCTCGCAGCTCAAGCCCTTCTCGTTGGGGCTATCCCCGACACTTTGCCCGTATGCCACAATGCCCAGCTCGGAGTCTTCGGGCAAGGACTCGATAAGGTTGCGCGCCGCCGCCTTCGCCGCGTTAATGCGCAGGCCGTCGGCGTCATTGATCAGCATGCTGGAGGAGGCGTCGAACACCAACATGGTGGGCGGATCCGACTGGAACGCGGAACATCCGGAGAGGAAAACGATCGTGGAGCACAGAAGCATGGCTGTGCGTGTGTGCATGGTCAACCCCCAGGGAAGGTTATCAACAGCAGTGGAAATGCTGCACATAGGATAGCAAGGGTACTACCCAATTGGGAGTGATCTATCCCTGGGGGTGGTGGGGTCAGGTGCCCAGCTCAGGAGGCCTTTTCGAGGGCTTGTTCGAGCGGCGTGGGGGTGAAATCGAAGGCCGCGCGGAGCTCGGAATCGCTAAGAAGGAACGGCTCGGTGAATTGATAGCGGATGGCCCTGACCTCCCGCGCCATCGGCGAAAACAGCCCGATCACCGCGAGCAGCGCGCCGGGGATCTGCCTCACTTTTGCCTGCGGGTTGATGCGGCGGGCGATCTCACGCAGGGAGGCGTCCCCGGAATTGGGGCCGATCCACGGGCGGCCCGAAAGCTCCGGGCGGGTGGCCAGGATGGCCAGGCAACGCCCAATATCCGGCAGGTAGGACCACGAATGCGGGGCATCCGGATCGCCGATAATGCTGGCGGTCTTGCCCTTGCGCACGGGGGCTAAAAACCGCGAACCGAGGTGCACATTCGGCCCGGCGTCCGGCCCGAAATAATCGCTGGCCCGCAGCTCTGTGACGCCGATGCCAGCCGCCCGGTGCGCGGCGAGCAGCAGGTCCCATAGCTCCGCGCGGGTTCGCCCCTTGGATTCGGTGGGTGCCGTCGGAGTCGCGTCGGTGATGCGCCCGGCGGGTTTGCCATAGGAATACAAATTGCTCATCAGTACGATGCGCGCGCCGGAGGCCTTGGCTGCCGAGATTGCGGACCGGATAATTGGGGGCCACTCAACTGGCCAGCGGTGATACGGCGGGCTGGTGCAAATGATCATCGCGTCCATGCCCTGCGCCGCGCTGGTCAGGGCTGGGGTGTCGGCGGCATCGATGGTCAGCGCGGTGGTGCCGGGCACGCGGGTGCCGGAACGGGTGCCCACCGAGACCTCATGGCCAAGGTCGAGGAGGGCCGCCGCTGCGGCGCGACCAATAGGGCCGGCGCCGAGGACCAGGAAAGCGGACATGGGATGTGCCTTTGTGGTTGGTGGGTTGGTGGGGTGGGGTGCGAGTTGGTGGGACTGGTGGATGTGTGAACGGTGTTCTCGTTTTTGATGGTAGCTTGCCGGTGGCGGGAAATCAAGAACAATGTTCTCGATTTGGGTTTGCGATAATGGCGGCATGATGTCTGAGAAGCTTGAACGCCGCGGTGGTGTTCGTCGGGAGGCTGCTGGTCGGGAAGGCGGGGTGCGCGCCAAAAATCGCGAGGCCACCGAGCGGGCGATCCTGCGCGCCGCCGAGCGTCACCTTGCCGAACGCGGCGCGGCTGCGCTCAGCCTGCGGCAGGTTGCGCGGGATGTGGGAATGGTGCCTTCCGCGATCTACCGATATTTCAATGGCATCGACGAGCTATACACCGCGCTGATCGTGCGTGCATTCGAGGACCAGAGCGCCTATGTGCGGGCCGCGGTGGAGGGGCTAAAAACGCCCACTACCTGGGAGGAACGAGCCGAAAACATCATGGTGCTGGCGCGGGCGGTGCGCGGGTGGGCGAAAGCGAATCCGCACTTCTATTCGCTGGTATACGGCTCCCCAGTGCCCGGATATCAGGCGCCGGAGGCAACCATCGCGCCGGCTGCCGAGGTAGGGCAGATCGCCCTCGGTTGGTTGGAACGCCCCGTGGCGGCTACCTCGGGAGAAATCCCCGAGCCGGTCGCCGCGTTCTGGGCCGCCATGTACGGCATGATCAGCTTCGAACTCTTTGGGCACTTCGTGGGCGTGTTGGAAGATGTCGATGGGTTCTACGAACGCGGCGTGCGCAACGCTCTGGCGGCGCTGAGGCGGGAGCTAGATGCGCTCAAATAGGCGTGAAATGCCCCCACATGGGGGCGTGAGCAAGCTTGGAATCAGATGAGAATAAAATCCTAGTAGATCTATGTTTTTGGGGTGGATTGCGGGTGCTTTCGGTCAACTTTCGGAGGGATAAACCGGTATGCTTGTTGGCTCGATCTTTTCTGGAAACGGGTGTGGTGGGTGGAATCGTGGCAGCTCGTTGCCCGGTGTTGCGGAGGGGTGCGGAACGGCGAAGGGCGGATCGAGTTGTGGCGATATGCCGTGGGGGTTCTGCGAGGACGGATTAGGTGACTCTTACTCCTTGCTCAGGAAACTGTGAGCTACGCCGCGTTATTTATAACTGGTAACTATCGGTAGCAGTAATGCATCTAATGGACGTAGCGATTTTACAAGTGAAAGACAGATTTCCTCGAGTCCCTTCAAGAGCAGAAACGAGGCCTTCCGATGTCACAGCAATATCAGACCAGCACCAGAGGCAAAGGCGCCTTCTGGGCGGTAGCTATAGTCATTTTCGCCGTTGTCGCGATCGCCTGCATGTATTTCTTCTGGAGCAGTGGAACCGAAAACACCAACGCCGGAGGTAATGCAAAGTCCGTGGCCAATGTGACGGCCACGGCAGACACCGCCCAGCAAGCCACAAACCCTAGCAACAACCTAGCCGTCCAAACGGGCGAGACCGTAGGGACCTTCGATCCCAACAATCCGCCACCCGCAGTAGTGCCGAGCTTCCTGCCTCCCACCGCGCGGTTAATCAATGAGAAACCCGTGCAGGTGTTCCCCGATTCGTGGAAGTACAGCCGCTACTATGCTGGCAATGACAACACCAGCAGCGGTTTTACCCAGGAAGTGTACAACTACTTCTTGGCCAACCTGGATGATTTCGACGATGGTTTCGTGGTATTCAAGGCGCCCTCGCCAGCAACCGGCTACAACTATGAAATGAGGTGTGTGGATCAAGGCACCCACGTGACGTGCACCGGCGGGTACAACGCTGTGGTGTACATCGTGTAGTGGGCCAGCTGGATAAAGCCCCCAGAGCGAGATTGCGCGCCCGACTGGATTTCTCCGGCGGGCGCGCTTGCACGTTTATTGCTGGGCGCTGATACTTTGCCTAGGTGGCTGGTGGGAGATCTCTCGGCGGGGGAGTGGCGGCAGGGGGCTAGTGAAGCGAATGTATAAGCGAATGCTTGCTTGAGGGGTGGTAGTTGTATCGTATGAATTTAGGCTAGACTAACCTAAAAAACTACGCTGATCTGTGGGGAATCATGTCAAAAAAAGAAATCGCAGACACCGAAATCATGCACTTTGACCTCGCCGTTCCTGACGACGTAGGTGTGCAAGAAGAAGCGGAAGCGACTGCTGTGACACGAAAACGGCGGGCCCGTTTTCTACGCCGCCGTAGCAGGAAAGAACATGCTTATCCGAAAGATCGAACTATCGCATGGCCGGTGGTAATCGCCGCAACTGGGGCGATGGCCTTAGCCTCGGCGCTCGTGGTCATGATGGGGGCTTTTAGCATGCTTAATTACGGGGTGACTATCGCAATGGTTGGATTGCCAGAAAACGCGCAGCAGGCCACGCGCATTGGCTCGACACCGGCAGCGGGGGAGAAAAAACAGCGCTCAAGTGACGCACCTACAGCTGTGGAGGTGCAAGAAATCCTTCAATCGATGCTTGATCCTAAAGCTAAAGACCATGCGGTGGCGGTGGGACTTGAGGGAGGTGAAGCCGCAGTGCCTACCGTGCGTGAAGTGGGCAAAGTATTAGATAAATACAATTTGGTGTACAAGTGGCGGGTCACCGAAGGTTCGGTTGCGGTCAGTGGGGAAACGATGAATGCAACGCTGACGCTCACCTTGGTGGGGATGGGCAGCAAAGAACAGCCGGTGAGTTTTATCCGAGAGCACGGGCAGTGGAAACTCAGCAACGCCAGCGTGTGTGAGCTTGCCGAAATGGCACAAACAACCTGCGCCGTAAGCACCGCAAAGTAATAAGCGGGCAGGTGGTTTGTCGGAGTCGCCCGATAGAAACCAGCATGCAAGCAATGCGCGCAGCTGTGTACGCACTGAAAGTTAAATAGAGCAAGTTTGTGGGCGGAATGCTGCTGATCGGGGGTGAATCGGGGGTGGGGGTGGGAAAATGCGTATTTGTAGGGAAAACGCATTACTTATGGGATTGTTTTGAGAAATGCGTGGTGGTTCCACGGTTTTACAAAAAGGCAAACGTTTCGATTTCGCCTTTGATCAATTTTGCCTAAAGGTAGCATTTATACAGGGAAAACGGGGTGGGGAGTGGCAACAAAAAAGGCGTGTGCCATATGCGTTGTGTAAGTAAAGTCTGTGATGCATATAAATGCACTGAAAACGCTTTTCATTCTTTTGTCGTATTGAACTTAGTCGCCAATAAGCTTTATGGGATGGTTTCTTGGCGAGGAAAGGGAAACTCATGCATCACACGTTTTGGAATCAGGGGGGTGAATCGCGCTTGGCCGCCATCATGCGACGGCCAGCAACCATAATGGCCGCCCTAATGGCGGTAATGGTGGTTGTTTTATCTATGCTGACGGCCACGCCAATCGCACTCGCGGAACCGGAATCCGCAGCCCCCAACACCACCACCGCTACGGCTCCCGCAGCGGGTGAAACAACCGCGGATGGGGACAATGCCGACGGTGGAAATGCAACACCTTCACCGACCAACACTCCCGCACCTACCCCCGACACTGCGCCGATTTTCATCAAGAAAGCTATCTCTGGTGAGCGTCCCGCAGGGCTGAATGATAATACTGAATTTACGGTAGAGTATCAGTGCGACAAAGATAGCGCCGATGGCACGGTGGGAGCGAATAAGCGGACTGAGGTGAAACTCAAGGCATCGGGTTTTCCTGTCACTGGACCGAATTTCCCGGTGGGTACGAAGTGTAAGGTTGTTACGGAATTCCTAGAGGCACCGACGTTTACGGACTATACATTTACCCCTCGGTTCGGTGAAGAAATCACTGTTTCCAAGGATGAGGCGTCAAGCACGATCGTGGTGACCAACACCTTCTACTACCATGGGCCGACCGGCAGCCTACTGATTAAAAAAGATGTTCAAGGCCTCCATGACTTGAGTTTAATCGGCGACGTAATTGAGGGCGGCTATGTTTGCGTACCTGCTGGTCAGTCGCCGGAGCTCGCGACGTGGCGATCCGTTGACGTACCCACTAGCGGAGCTGTCAAAGAGATTACGGGCATACCTGTTGGGCACGACTGCCATGTAGTGGAATACGCTATCCCAACCCCGAATGGTTACTCCATCCCGGATGGATACACTCTTAAAACGGCTTATTCACCTGCAGGTGCTGCTGGCGGTAAGGTGACGATCAAGGAAGGTCAGGGCGACAATGGTAGTAATCTTGTAACGATTACAAATACGTATGAGCCTGAGGCCTCAGCGCCTCAGCCGGTTTTTGTGAAAAAGGTTGTCACTGGTGAGTATCCTGCGGGCTTGAATGATGATACTGAGTTTACGGTGCAGTATCGGTGCGATAGGGACAGCGCGGACGGGACGGTCACGGCGAATACGCCAGCTGAGGTGAAGCTGAAGGCCAAGGGGGATCCGGTGGCGGGGCCGGAATTCCCGACTGGCACGAAGTGCAAGGTTGTTGCCGAAAAACCAGACGAACCAAAGTTTGAAGGCTATAGCTTTACCCCTGAGCTTGGTGGCGAGATCACCGTTGCTGATGATGCTGCAGCAAGAACGATGGTGGTGACCAACATCTTCACCAAGAACGAAGCAGGGGATGAGGCGAAGTTGTCTGTGGCGAAGGCTGTCTCGGGTGATGCTGGCGCTGAGGCAGAGGGTAAGGAGTTCAGCTTCGAGTATGTCTGTGGCCGTGAGACCGGCGTGTTGAAGATTACAGGCAATGGGGTTGCCGAGACCGAAACAACGTTTCCTGCTGGTACCGAGTGCACCGTTACCGAGCTTGGGGTAGAAGAAGGCGGTACCGCCCAGATCGACAACCATGTTTTGGCGGTGACCCCTCGGGCCTCGCAGCAGGTGGTGATTGGTCAGGATGAAGGTGCGAAATTCACCAATACCTACACCGTGCGGAAAGGCACCTTCGGTGTCGCGAAGAAAGCCCATGGGGAAAACGGCAACGCCGCGGAACACGAATTCGTGTTCGACTACACCTGTGGTGCCGAAACCGGCCAGATCCGCGCCCGCGGCAACGGCCTGGTGATCGAGGCCCCGGTTAAGCTTCCTGTGGGCACGGAATGCACCGTGACCGAACGCAAGGAAGCTGTTGACATCAACGGCTACGAGTTCCTTACGCCGGATGATCAGCTGACCAAAACCGTCATGGTGCGTGATGATGAAACCTCTGTTGCTGAGTTTGTCAACACCTACAAACGCCAGACCAACAAGTTCAAGGTGGAAAAAACCGTGAAAGTCATCGGTGATGCGGTGGCACCCGACACCTTCGATTTCGACTACATGTGCGTGCTGGGCGAGGACACCATCACCGGCGAAATCCTTGATGTGCCGGCTAATGGTTCCGGCGAATCAGCAGAAATCCCCACCAACTACGTCTGTACGGTCACCGAACGCGACGCCAAGGTTGCTGGCACCACACTAGTCACCGAAATCGGCGACAGTGTAACCATCCCTGCCAACGCAAGCGAGGCGACCCCGCTGCCGGTGATCAAGGTAGATAACATCTACACCACTGTTGGGGAATTCACCATCACCAAGAAGCTGGTTGATCCCGATGGTATCGCCGCTGGCAAAACCTTCGACTTCAAATATGTGTGCACCCCACCTGCAGACCAGGCTGGGCAACCCGCCATTGAGGGTGTGCTCACCGTCGCCGCTGGGGCAAGCGCTACCTCACCGACCATTCCCACCGGCTACAACTGCGAGATCAAAGAAGTCGGCGCGGAGATCGTGGATTCCAACCTGGTTACCACCGGATTGGACACCACCCTGGTAGTAGCCCACGGCGAAACCACCATGGAAGTCACCAACACCTACTCCCAATGGAAAGGCACCCTGGAAGTCTCAAAAGGCGTCCTCGGTATCAAGGCGGATTCGAAACTGCTAAAAGACCATGAATTCGAAGCCGCATTCAAGTGCGTGAAAAACGACAAGACCACCAACGAGGGCAGCATCAAGGTCAGGGCCGGGGAAACTGTGACGGTGGATAACATCGTGGCCAACTCCGTGTGTACCGTGACCGAAAAGGTTGATTCCACCAAGGTCAGCGGCCTGCGCTTCCAACCAGAGTTATCCACCACCAAGACCACCGCCGACAAAATCACCGTTGATGGTGGCTCCACCAAAGCCAAGCTGCTGAACTCCTACATCGAGTTGGGTCACTTCGCGATCACCAAAAAACTCGGCGGGTTAACCGGCGAGGCGGCCGGGAAAGACCACGAATTCCACATGATTGCAATCTGGACCGACAACGGCGTGGAAACCACCAAGGAATTCACCATCCGCGCAGGCCAGGTCTACAAAGAGTTCCCAGAGCTGCCCGTAGGCACCAAAGTCACGCTCAAGGAACGTCACCCAGGCAATGGTGTGTTCGTTCAGTGGCACACCCCTGGTTTCACCAGCGACCGTGCCGGTGCCATCGTTGATCACCATGATGGCACCGCGGAGCTGACCATCGTGGCCGATAGCCCGGCAGATAAGCCGCAGTTGGTCACCCTGACCAATACCGGCAACCCACCATGGTGGTGGGCACTGGTACCGCTAGCAATCCTCAGCAACAACGGATCCAGCACCACTACCACCGCCGGAACCAACCCCACCACCCCACACAGCACCACCCCGCAGGCACCCGCCCAAGTAAAGAGCAGCAATGCTCCGGCATCGCTGGCACGTACCGGTGCCTCCGTGCTTGGAGTGGTGGCGCTCGCAGGCCTGGCCGTTGCGGCCGGTGTCTTCCTCGTGCGCCGCGGACGTAACAACAGCTAACCAGCTCGATATTGCGTAACACGCAACCCGGTTCACCGTTTTTCGGTGCGCCGGGTTGTTTGCCACTTCATACATTGGCACCCAATTGGTCGATCCTCGGCGGGGTTTATTCACAGTCCTTGTTTGAGTGAGCAAGAACGCTGCAAAAAAATGCCCCAGGCCGAGTCGTCGGTGCGCACCATCGGTAACGGCCGCTTGGAACACACCGGAGTTCGCGCCAAACACCCATGTACGATTTGCCTCGCTGTGCAGGATCTGCCTTGCTTTCGGGCAGAATTATCCTGGGGAAACGCGGCAGTGCAGGATCTGCCTCAGGCACATCTGCACATGTTTAGCAGCAGATGTGCAGCGGGTTGGATTCTGGTTCACCCAAATAAGCCCCGTGAATACCAGTTTCCAGGTTTCAGTGAGGCGATTTCTGCCGGACTCGCGTGCTGGGCGCGCTATTGTTCGCTTTCCGTTACGCTTGCGGCATCTTCGGATAGGAGTTCGCGGAGTTTCTTGCGGTCGAGTTTGCCCACACTCGTGGTGGGCAAATGGGAACGTAGGACGAGCGCATCGGGTGCTTTAAACGCCGCGAGGCCGGCGTCGATGACAAAGCCGCGCAGCTCGGCCAGGGTTGGGGTGTGTCCTTGGGAGGGAACCACGGCGGCTACGATGCGTTCGCCGAGAAGGTCGTCGGGAAGCCCAACAAGCCCGACATCGTAGATTGCCGGATGGGAGAGCAACACATCTTCCACCTCGGAGCAGGTGACGTTTTCTCCGGCGCGAATGATCACATCTTTGAAGCGGCCGCTAACAACCAAATACCCGTCTTCAGTGCGGTGGACTCGGTCCCCGGTGCGGTAGTAGCCGTCGGCGGTGAAGGCGTGGCGGTTGTGTTCGGCCGCGCGGTAGTATCCGGCGATGGTGTAGGGGCCGCGTGTGAGTAGTTCGCCGTCCTCGCCGCAGGGTACGTCGTGGTTATGGTTGTCGACGACGCGGATTTCGTCGTGGCCACACATGGGTGCACCTTGGGTGGTGCACACGCGTTCGCGGTCGGGGTCTTCGGGGTCGGTGAAGCATAGGAGGCCTTCGGCCATGCCGAATACTTGTTGCAGGCTGTGGTTGAAGGCGGTGTCGATGCTGCGCGCGGTTTCGGGGGCAAGCCGCGCCCCGCCGACCTGAAGGGTCCGCAGGCTGGTGAGGTCGGCTTTTTCCCAGGCCGTGGCGGCGGTCCAAAGTTGGGCGAGCGCGGGCACGAGGGAGGTGATGGTCACCTGGTGGGTGTCAATGAGGGGGAAGCAGGCTTCGGGGCTGGGGTTGGTGGTGCACACGATGGTCCCGCCTACCTGGAAGATTCCGAGTGCACCGGGGCTTGAGAGGGGGAAGTTGTGGGAGAGCGGCAGTACTGCGAGGTAAACGTCACCGGGTTGGAGTTTGGTGGCGGCTGCGGCAAGGGCGGCGTTGAGCCGGTAGTCCTGGTGGGTGCGGGCGATGAGTTTGGGTAGCCCGGTAGTCCCGCCGGAGACGAGCATAAGCGCTGGGAGGCTGGGGTCCGGGACCGGTGCGACGAGGTGCCCGGCGGCGTGGGCATCGGCGTGCGTGAGCACCGGCTGGGTATTGTGGCTTGCTTCATCCAGCAGGTTATTGCATAAGTCCACGGTGGTTTCGTGAACTCGGCAGTTGGTGGCGGTCAAAGAAGTGATATCGGTTTGGCTCAGCAGGCTTGTGTCCGTGTAGAGCTGCGTGGGCGTCCCGGTTGTGATGAAGTGGGTGAGTTCGCGCAGCCCGTGCGCGGGAATCGCCATGATGGGAACAGCACCGGCGCGCAGGCAGCCGAGGAAGGCGGTCAGGGTGGCTGCGCTATTGGGCAGGTGGAGCAGGATTCGATCGCCGCTTGTGGTTCCGGTGGTGATGAGGTGCTGGGCGAATTGGTCCGCGGCGTGGCACAGGGTGCGGTAGCTGATGCGCCGCTCGCCATCGATGATGGCCAGGTTTTCGGGGTTGCGCTGGCCTTGGGCGTAGGCGATATCGCTCAAGGGGTAAGCGTCGTAGAGCGTTGCGTAGGCGCTGGTTTGATGTGCGGGGCGGGGGATAAATCCCGTGGTCAGGTCGTCGATTCCGGCCTGGTTCGCGGCGTGCGGGGAAGGCGTGTTCATGGTGTAAAAGGTCCTTAATCTCTGTGCTGGTTCAGGAAGTCGATCACGGCGCTGTTAAAGGCCTGAGGTTGTTCCAGGTAGCCGTAGTGCCCAGCGTTGGGGATGGTGATCAGCGTGCACCCGGGGATGGCGGCGGCGACTTCGGCGACTTGGGCCGGCGGGATCACGCTATCGTCGCTGTAGGCGATGGCTAGGGTGGGTGCTGTGATCGTGGCGTAGGTGGCAAGCTGCTGCGATCCGTGCGTTTCCGCGACCTGGTCAAGGTTGTTTTGTGCGCGTATGCCAGGCGTGGGTGGAGAAAGTGAAAGGTTGAGCAGGTCCAACCAGTCGCGGGCGGCACGGGGGTCGGCCAGCGTGCTGGGGGAGAGGTTGCGCAGCGCTTCCATCGCGGCGAGAAATTCCCGGTGCTCGGGAAGTAAAAGTTCGTAAACATCTGCCGCGTGTTGGCTCATGGCGATTTGGATGGGCGTGAGGTCGGCGTGCGCGGCTGCGGCAACAACCCCTAAGACTTTTTCGGGGTGCGTCGCGGCAAGGTGGAGGGCGATGCGGGCACCGAGGGAGGTGCCTACCACGAACGCACGGTTGCCGTGATCGGCGACGATGTGTGCCAGGTCGTCGATAAGCACCTCTAGTGTGAGCGGACCTGGATCGTTGGCGGTTGCCCCGGTGCCGCGGGCGTCGTAAGTGAGGACGCGGTAGCCGGCGGCAGTCAGC
Organism: Corynebacterium canis; assembly: GCF_030408595.1. Taxonomy (NCBI): domain Bacteria; kingdom Bacillati; phylum Actinomycetota; class Actinomycetes; order Mycobacteriales; family Corynebacteriaceae; genus Corynebacterium; species Corynebacterium canis. The sequence goes on from NZ_CP047080.1 coordinate 617,819, forward strand.
GCGGGGACTTGGTGCGGGTGCCAGACGCGTCCGGGGCTGCCACGGCCCATGACCAGGACAACGAGGGGGCCGCTGCCTTCGACGTGGACGGCGGATTGGTCACGTGATGCGGGCATTGGTTGTTCCTTTCTCACGACAAACTCTGTACAAGTTAGGTTAGCCTATCGTAAACTGTGGCTTGTTTAGGGCTTTTGTTACCCTCCCCACCGCAATACAGGGAACGCAGGCGCTGGGGGAAGGCAACACTGAGAGAGGTTGGAAAACTATGCAGCGAACGGCGATGTCGATTGTTCATCAGGCAGTGGTCGAACAACTCGGGCTTGCGGCGGACACCAACATTGGGCCCGAGGACGATCTGATCACCCACGGTCTGGATTCCATCAGGATGATGACAATCGCCGGACGCTGGCGCAGCCAAGGGCTCGATATAGGATTCGCCGACCTCGTGGCCGCACCCACGCTCGGGCACTGGGCGAAGCTCATGGAGGAGGCACAGGCCGCCAACCAAGCGCAAGACAACAACCAAGCACAGGCCGAGAACATCACAGCCGAAGACGACGATGAGCCGTTCCCCCTTGCCCCGATGCAGCACGCCTATTGGATCGGCGGTTTGGACGGCTACGATACCGGCGACGGGCCCACGCTCGGCGGGGTGAGCGCCCACCTGTACGTTGAGCTCGACGGGCCGGCGCAAGACCCCGCGCTTATCGACGCCGCGGTGGTTGCCCTCGTGCGCCGCCACCCGATGCTCCGCGCCAACCCGACGGGCGACGGACTCCAGCAGGTGTCACCGGCTGTGCCAGATGGAATTGTAAAACACCAAGACCTGCGGGAGGTCGACGCCGGTACCCGCGATCAGGTGCTGGCGCGCACCCGCGAAACCGGTACCCACCAGCGGTTAAGCCAAGATCTCGGGCGGATGATCGACGTGGTGTACACCCTTTTGCCCGGCAATCGCGCCCGCCTGCACCTCGACGTGGACATGATCGCCGCCGACGCCATGAGTTATCGCATCATCGTCGATGAATTAGCCGGGTACCTCGACGGTGAGCAACGCGCGCCGCTGCGCTACCGCTACAAGGATTACCTTGCGAACCCCACCGTGGCCAATCCGCCGCACCGCGAACGCGACAAACTCTGGTGGTGGGAAAAAGCCGCCGATATGCCGGGAGCCCCTGAACTCCCGCTGGTCGATTCCGCCACCGTCGCCCGCGCGCGTGCCGCAACCCGCCGCAATTTCTTTATCGGGCCGGACCAACGCGAGGCGCTCTACGCCCACGCCCGCACGGCTGGTGTCACCCCGGCGATGGCGCTCGCCGCCGCGTTCGCCGAGGCAATCGGGGCCTTTGCCACGAGCCCGAAATTCCTGCTTAACCTGCCGCTTTTTAACCGGGAACAGGTGGATAAGGAAGTCAACGATCTTGTTGGGGATTTCAGTTCCTCCATCCTTATTGATGTAGACCTCAGCGCGCCGGGCAGCATTCACGATCGCGTGAAAGATATCAGTGCCCGTTTCGCCGCGAACGTTGCCCATCAGAGCTACGGCGCACTCGATGTGTTGCGCGATATTGGGCGTGCCAGGGCAACGACGATGCTCGCGCCCGTGGTGTACACCAGCGCGGTGAATTTGGGCGAGCTGTTTTCCGCCCGCGCCAGGGCGCGCTTCGGCGACCCGGTGTGGATTATTTCCCAAGGCCCGCAAGTGCTTCTTGATGCCCAAGTCACCGAACTTGATGGGGGCTTGCTGCTGAATTGGGACCTGCGCGAGGAAGCGTTCCGCCCCGGAATCATCGATGCCATGTTCGCCGCCTATACCCGAAACATCGGCGCACTCGTGGCGGGCGAGCACGCGTGGTCGCAGCCCTTCCCGCCCGCCGCCGATAAAGCGGAGGTGCAAGCCCGAAAGGCCCGTGAAACAACGCTGCCGGTCAGCGGCGCAAAGCTGCACGATGGGCTGTTTAGCCACGCGGAGACCACTCCGGACGCGCTGGCGATGGTGTCCATCGATGCCGACGATAGCGGGGGAATTGCAACCCGCAGCTGGACGTATAGGGAACTTGCCGACGCCGCGCTCGCCACCGCCGCTACGCTTATCGACGCCGCGGTGCAACCAGGCGATTGCGTCATCGTCAGCATGCCGAAAGGCTGCGACCAAATCGTAGCCGTGGTTGGCGCGCTTGCCGCCGGGGCCACCTATGTGCCCGTGAACCCCGATCACCCGCTTGCGCGGCGACGCACCATTGCCGCCGAATCTGGGGCACGCGCCATTATCGGCACGGCCGCATCGGCTGCGGCATTCGCGGACGAACAATTCCCGCGGTTTATCGATATCGATGCCGCGCGCAGCCATCGCGCACCGCTTGCCGCCCCCGTGGACGGGAGCGCCGAAGATATTGCCTACCTGCTCTTTACCTCCGGTTCAACCGGCAAACCCAAGGGTGTGGAAATACCCCACCGGGCGGCGATGAATACCCTCGATGGGCTTAACGCCATCATGGGCACGGGCCCCGAGGATTCTATGTTTGCCCTGTCCGCGCTCGAGTTCGATCTCTCTGTTCAAGACATGTTTTCCATGCTCGCCGCCGGCGGAACTGTTGTTGTCCCCGATGCAACGGTGCGCGAAAACCCGGATCAGTGGGCGCACGCCATCGAACGGTGCGGGATTACCCACCTGTGCGTTGCGCCGTCATTGCTGGACATGCTGCTGGCTACCGATAGCTCCTTCGATCTTGGTAGCCTCCGCACCGTGATGTCCGGCGGGGACTGGGTACCCGTGGACCTTCCCGCACGGCTGAACCAACGCGCTCCCGAATGCCGGTTCTTCGGGCTGGGCGGCACCACCGAAACCAGTGTTCACTCCACTATTTGCGAGGCCACGGACATCAACCCCGAGTGGAAAGTGGTCCCCTACGGGGTGCCCTTGCCTAATATGCACTGCCGCATCGTCGACGCGGCCGGCCGCGACCGGCCCACCGGAGTGATCGGCCAATTGCTAATCGGCGGGCCCGGGGTGGGCCGCGGCTACCGTGGCCTTAGCGACGAACGCGCGCGACGCTTCTTTGAAGAAGACGGAATCCGATGGTTTGCCACCGGCGACTTAGCCCGGTATCTCCCCGACGGAACCATCGAATTCCTCGGTCGCATGGACCACCAGGTCCAATTGCGCGGCTACCGCGTGGAACTAGGCGAAGTGGAAGCCTGCCTGCGCCAGCATCCGCTTGTCCACAGGGCGGTCGCGCACGTGATCAATGATCCAGGCGCGCACCTTGTTGCCGCCGTCGGTCTTGTCGAGGATGGTTCTGCGCCCACCCACGACGAACTTATTGCCCACTGCCAGCAATTCCTGCCCAGCTATATGGTGCCCGAGTTTATCGCGATCGCCGCTGCGCTTCCCGTGACCAGCAACGGCAAATTGGATCGCCGCGGAGCCCATGCGCTCATCGATGAACACATGAGCGCCCGGCACGCTGCGGGAGTTCACGCCGAAGCCGCGCAGGTTGAGCCAAAGGTGGTGGAACTCGTGGCACAAGTGCTCGCCGATAGCGCCGGTATCAGCGATCTTGATCCCGATGCCGATTTCTTCGCCAGCGGCGGCGATTCTGTGACCGCCATCCGCGCGGTGGGCGCAGTCCGCGAGGTGTTCGCCCAACCCCAATTGGGCATCACAGAGCTGTTTAGCCACCGAAGCGCGCGCGGGCTGGCCGCCGCAATCGTTCGCCTGGATCCCTACCCCGGCTACTCCGCGCAAGTGGCGGACATCGCCGCCGAAGTCGCCGCCATGGGGGAGGACGAACTCAAAGCCCAGCTGGATAATCCCGGGGCTAACTAATCGCTTAAACCCCCACCAAACCCTGACCTTCTGAGTGATCGAAAGCTGACCATGAGCATTCACACCCCCACCGAATTCGACATCATCGGGGTGGGCTTCGGCCCCTCCAACCTGGCCTTAGCCACCGCCGTTACGGAGCATAATCAGCATCACCCCGAAGCGCCGATCCGAGCCCACTTTGTGGAAAAGCGCGAGTTTTTTGATTGGCACCCGGGCATGATGCTGCCCGATGCCCAGATGCAGATTTCCTGGTTGAAGGATCTAGCCACATTCCGCAACCCGCAAAGCCCCTTCACTTTTATCAATTATCTTTTTGATAGCGGGCGGCTGGTGGATTTTGTCAATATGAAAACCTTCTTCCCTTCCCGCCTGGAATTCCGCGATTACCTGCGCTGGGCAGCAGACCGCGTGGATTCCACCATTAGTTACGGGCGGGAAGTTCGTAGCATTGGCCTCGATTCCACCCGCGCAACGGTCCACCTTGGCCCTGACGCGCACGCCGTGAACGAACCTGAAACCCTCCATGCACCGGTGGTGGTTTTTGCCCCAGGGCTTCGCCCAGTCTTGCCGGAGGGAATCGTAGAAGGCCCGCGCGTGTTCCATAACATTCATATCCTTGATCGGCTCGAAGGCATTGATCCGCAGGGAATCCGTGAGGTTGTGGTGATCGGTTCGGGCCAATCCGCCGCCGAAGTACTCCTTTATTTCCATGCCACCATGCCGCACGCTCACGTGCATGGGGTGTTCGGCCGCTACGGCATAAGCCCTTCAGACGACACCCCCTTTGCCAACCGAGTTTTCGATCCCGCTGCCGTTGATGATTGGTTTGCCGCTGATCCGAAGGAACGGGAACGCCAAATGGCCTACCACCGCCAAACCAACTATTCGGCGGTTGATGCTGAGCTCATCGAAGAACTTTTCCGCCTCGAATACGGCGAAAAGGTCACAGGCAACACCCGCTTGCACCTGCACCGAACCACCCGCCTGGAACATTGCGCGGAGGATTCTCACGGCGTCACGGTGCGGCTGCGCAACGCCATGACGGGGGAGGAAACAACCATGCAGCCCGATCTGGTTGTTTTTGCCACCGGCTTTGAAGAAACCCCCATCGCCGATTTCATCGATCCGGCGAGCGCCTCGGTGATCACCACCGATCATGTGAGCGTGGGGCGTGATTACCGTCTGCCCACCACTACTAATGTAGGCGTGTACCTCAATGGTGGGGTGGAGCGCACCCACGGTTTATCCTCTTCGCTGCTTTCCAATGTTGCGATCAGGGCAGCCGACATCCTTAATTCCATCATTGAACACCGCGCCGGGCATCATTCCACACACCCGGACGAACCGGCTGTTTCTCCGTGAGAAAGGCGAATATTTTATGAGCACACACACCGCTGACACCCCAACGCTGCAGATCACCGGCCTCCACAAAAGCTACGGCGACTTCCATGTATTGTGTGGCGTCGACCTGCACGTCGCGCCGGGGACGATTCACGGCCTTTTGGGCCCGAACGGTTCCGGTAAGACCACGCTGGTTTCGATTGTGTCCACGCTATTGTCCCCGGATTCGGGTGCGGTGTCGGTGTGTGGCAAGGACGTGGTCCATGACGCCAGCGAGGTCCGCCAATTGATCTCGCTGACCGGCCAGTATGCGTCTGTGGATACCCACTTAACTGGCAGGGAGAACCTGGAGTTTTTCGGCCGGCTGCGCGGTTTGACCAAAGCGCAGGCGCGGGACCGGGCACAGGAATTATTGGAGGACTTTAGCCTCACCGAGGCGGCCTCGCGCAGGGCCGGGGACTATTCCGGTGGTATGCGTCGCCGGTTGGATATTGCCTGCAGCTTGGTCACGGAGCCTGCGCTGATTATTTTGGATGAGCCAACCACGGGATTGGATCCGCGCAGCCGCCGCGAGGTGTGGCATTTGCTTCGCGGACTGCGTGATCGCGGCATCACCATTTTGCTCACCAGCCAGTATCTGGATGAAGTCGATGTGCTCAGTGATCAGATCACGGTGATTAAAAAGGGCAGCGTGATTGCAACGGGTACCGCCGACGAGCTAAAGAAGCGCTCCGGCCCCAGCGTGTGCGAAGTGCGCCCCGCCGATCCCGATGAACTGGACACGGTCATGGCTGTCCTTCGCAAGGCCAGCTGGCAGGAGGTGAGCATCGATGAAGATCATTCTTGCGTGGTGCTTCCCGCCCCCGATCCGGCGCGGGTATTGCCCGAGGTTATCGCCACCGTTGAGGCCGCAGGTGTGGCGGTGACGGATATTGGGATTCGCCGCCCCTCCTTGGACGATGTGTTCCTCGCATTGGTGTCAGAAAAGTCCCCGAAGGCGGTGAACCAATGAGTAGTGCGGGTCAGTTGTCGGCGCTGGTGGGGCAGTCGATACGGGATGCTGCCCGCACCGGCACCTACCGCAGCGCTGTGTTTTTGCCGATGCTGTTTTTCTTGTGCTTCTACACCCCGCTGCGGGACACGGTTCCCGACGATGGCTACGCCACCTATGTGCTGCCGCTCGTTGCGGTACAGGCGGCGATTTTCGTTGCCATTTCGGCGGCGGGGATGGCTGCTGAGGTTTCGGCGGCGGGCATGGGGCAGCGGTTGCGCTCGTTACCTATGCCAGCGTGGTTGCCGGTCGCCGCCCGCGCAACGGTGAGCATGACCGTGACGTTCACATCGATGTGCGCCGCGGTGCTGGTCGCCGTGATTTTTGGGTTCCGCCCCAAGTTTGAGCACGTGGGGAAGTTGGCGCTCGCCGTCGTGCTGGTGGTTGCATTGGGCGTGGCACTGTCCATGCTTTCTGATGCGTTGGGTACTAGGGTGGCCAGGGTCGATAGCGTGCAACAGGCGATGATCGTGCCCCAGATTCTGCTGGTGATGCTATCCACCGGCCTAGTCCCAGAGTCGGCGTTCCCCGAATGGGTGCAAGGTTTCGTGCGTAATCAGCCGGTGTCGGTGCTCAGCGATGCGCTTCGGGAGTTGATTTCCGGCCGCGACGGCGGGGGCGCGGCGTGGGCGTGGGTTGCGGTGTTGTTCGTTGCTGGCGCGGCGTGCGCAACGTTTGCTTCAAGGAGAAGGTCATGAGTAATCCACGTTCAACCGCTCTTAAGTTAGAGTCTGGCCCGAGCGGCTGGTCGGTGGCCTGGGCGCACGCGCGCCGCTTGTTGCGTTCGTGGCTGCGCCAGCCGGGCATGATCGTGCAAACCGTGCTGTTGCCGCTGGGGTTGCTGTTTACGCTCGATCTCACCTTGGGCGATACGGCCACGGCGTTGCGTGGCGGACAGGACCAGCTTCCCTCCACCGTTGCGCTGGCCATGGTCATTTCCGCAGCATATGGGTCGATGAGCGCGGCGATCAGTTGCGATGAGGAGCGCCGCGACGGGCTATTGTCACGCTTTTGGGTATTGCCCACGCCGCGGTGGGCGGTGGTTGCGGGGCGCCTGTGCGCGGAGGTCGCCCGCACCCTCGTGGGCTCCATCATTGTCCTCACTGCAGGGATAATTATGGGCGTGGATATTGAGTCGCCCACAAGCTTCTTGCTGGCTATGCTGGTCGGCCCGCTGTTTGTGGTGGGTTTCGCCCCCGTGGCCTATGTGGTGTCGCTGCGGGCTGGGGGCCGCGCCGGGGTGGAGAATTTGACGGGCCTGGTCATGTTGATGATGTTCTTCAACCCCGGTTTGGTGCCGGTGTCGGCGTATCCGTCGTGGCTTCACGAGGTTGTTGAATATCAACCGTTGTCGGTAGCCGTCGCCACCGCTCGGGCGTGGATTGAGGGGGATATGTCCTCGCATTACGCGTGGTGGTTGTTTGGCTGGGTGTTGCTTGGCGTTGTTGTCGTAGGCCCTGCGATGGTGCGGGCGCTGCGCGACGCCGCGACTTCCTAAGCAGGCACCAAAGCTCCGCCGCTTTTCGACGCCCCGACCGGCACCCAACCTGCCCAGCGTTACGGTGGTTTGCCGGCTTTTGCGCTGGTGGGGGTGGTTTCATTCACCCCTGCTGGTGTATTTGGGATTGTGGGCAAGCTCATAGTGTTTTCTGCTGCGGGCTTCAGCGTGTTGTTTGATGGTTTTTGGTCCCGGGTGCATTGTTCGTGGGCGTGTGGGCGTGTGGCGGACGCTGGTGGGTGTGGTGGGTGTGCTACACCATGGTTTGGGTGTGGGCAAGTGTTGTGTTGCCCGCCACGGGTTCGGGTGTTGTTTTACCTGGTCAAAAGGGGTGTGGTGGGGGTGGTTTTCCGGTTGTGTCCAAGGTGTTGTGCGTGGTTGCGGTGCTGGTAGCGGGTGTGCTCGATGGGTAGAATGAGGGCTATACAGTACATGTTCGGGAAGGGTTTCGGGAGGTGACACGGGGCAATGACGACGCAACAGGTGGATCCGGTGGATCCGGTGGCGGGGTTTGTGGTGGATGATCCGCAGAATTTCATTGGTGCCGCCGAGTTGGAGGCCAATCGGGTGTTTCTACACAATTGGTTGTTGGCCACCTATGGGTTGGATGTGCACCGGTTGAATATCCGCGCGTTGGTGAAGGAATTCGCGGTGCACAGTGGCACGTATTCTGAAGCGCGGATGTATAACATTGTGGGTGGGTGTTTCCTGCTGCATGAGCGCCTTCCCGGGTTGAAGGCGCACGCGCTGGAGCATAATTATTTGAATTATGAGCGGTTGCGGACGATTTGGTTTGCCCTGGTGACGGTGTCTTTGGATGCCCCGGGCTATGTGTGGCGTGATATCGATACCGTGTTGGTGGGGTTGTTTACCCCAACGAGGGCGAATCAACCGTTGCCGAGTACGCGGCGGATCCGGCAGGTGCTGCGCGATACCTTAATCCGGTTACGAATTGTGGAGGAAACCCCGCCGGAGGAGGAGTTAACCGAGGAGGCGATGGCCGCCCGGATTACGGCGATGTGTGGGGTGGAATTGTGGGAAAGCCCGCATGCTGGGGTCAGTGTGCTCAATGTGACCCTACCTAGTGATGAAGCCCATGAGATTAAACAACGCCTGGCCGCGGGGGCGAAAAAGCTGAACCTGCGGGAAGATGAGATCATCACGAATCGTACTTGCGGGAGTGGGGAGCAGCGGGATGCCGGGTGTACGGTCCACCTGTTTGGCCTAGGTACCCTCACCGAGGCCACGAAGGTAATCCCGGAGCGGCTGCATGGGGTGGGATTACTCACCGGGGAGCAACGCAGGCGGATTAGTGGCCGGGATATTGCCTACACCAATATTGGCGATGTGGCGGAGGTGTTGCGGGCTGCGCATGATCCCACCGAGGAGCAACGCTTGTTGATCATGGGCCGGGATGGGACCTGCCGGTTCCCGGACTGCACCATGGACGCGACTTTTTGTGAGATTGATCATGTGATCAACCATGAGGTCGGTGGGTGGACCACCGCGTCGAATCTGCAGTGTTTGTGTCGGCATCACCATAATTTCAAAACCGACCGGCACGCCACCGCTTCCACCGATGCTTACGGTAATGTCACGTGGCGGTTTGCCACGGGTGCGACGATTACCACGATTCCGCAGGGGGTGCTTGCCGGCCATGTGGTGGGCTGCCCTGAAGGCATCACCACCCGCCATGGCCAGCCGACGAAAACCGAGGAGGAGTATCAGCAGCCGCCGATCCGGGAGGATTTCGGCCGGTGGGGCACCACCTTAATCAACTACCGCAACCGGCAACGCGCCCGCTACCTCGCCCGCCACAGGCTGGTTGCCAATACTCCCACCGAGCTGCCGCCCCTGCCCGAAGCCCCACACCCCGAACCCCCACCAGATGACCAATGGCCCCAAGAACCACCCACAGACTACACACCACCCAGGCCACGATGGGCGAAACCACCCTGCCAACTGGCGAAACTGCAGAAACGCGCCCGCCAAGCCAAACGCAACCGCCGAACACAGCCGCGGCGTCGATAAGCTTAGCGCACCTTCTTGAGCAGCGGCATGATGTGGTCGAGTGCGTAGGGGATGCTCAATACGGTGGGTACATTGAGCGCCGTGCCGGTGGCGAGGTCGATGAATTGCACCTGGTCCTTGCGTACGGAGGTGAGCTCGGAGAAACCGGGGATGGCTTCAAAGGTCTCGCGGAGCTTTTCCTCCTGCAGCACAATGATCAGAGCGTCGGAATCCAGCTCTGCGATATCGGCTACGGGGATTTCAAAGCGCCCGCTCCCGCCTGCGCGCGTGACCTGATTCTCGGGGAATGCCATGCCGAAATCGAGGAAGATTTCGCTCGCGCCATCCGAAGGGTCGGCCTGAACGGCGATCGAGGTTTCCTTATAGAAGTACACCATCGAAAGCGTTTTGCCCTTTAGGTTCTTCAAGGCGGCCGCATCGTCGGCAAGCCTGCCTTCGAGGTCGGCGATTGCGCGGTTAGCGGCGTCCGGTATCCGCAAAATTTGGCCCACAACGGTGAGCGGATCCTGCCAGCGGCCGATCTGTGCCGTACTCACATCGGGGATGGTGGGGGCGATCGCGGCAAAGCTCTCATAGGTCTGCGTGTCAGCGGCAAAACCCGGGGCGAAAATCAGATCGGGTTTTAGGCGGCGAACGTGGTCTACAACCTTCTTGCCGTCCTCGACCGTGATCTCGGTAGCGCCTTCCAGCTGGCCTCGGGTCCACGGCGCTAAACCCCCGCCGGCGTCGTGCACGTTGTCGAAGAAACCAACGGGCTTTCCGCCTAAGGTTAGGAGCGCATCTGTCCATTGGTTACCCAAGGTGACAATGCGCTGCGGAACGCCCTTGATGGTGGTATCACCCATCGAATGGTGAATAAGTACGGTGCTGGAATCGGCGGCGGGTTCGCTTTTCGCGCAGCCCGCAAGCATGCTAACACCCAAAAGACCCGCGGCGGTTAAAAACCCGCGCCGATTGATCGCCCGCGAAGCCTGCGGTGTGGCGCTCATGAGTTCACCACCAAACGTTCCGGATTCACCACCGGGGTGTCGGCCTCGCTGCGGCATAAAACCAGCAGGTTAAACGTGCGATTCGGAAACTTATGTATGCCGCAATCAACTGCACCCGCCTTTAATGCCGTGGCGCGGGCGGCGGTATTGCGGTGGTCCGGGTCAAACACGATCCGGCAGCACTGCGGATAATCATTGGCTAATTGGCTAAAGAAGTGCATCAGCGTGGCCCGGGCATGCCCGTGGCCGCTATGAGCTGGGTCGCCAAAGCCGATGTGGATGCCAATATCATCCGGGCGGGCATCGTAGGTGGCGCCAATTACGTCGCGCCCGGGGCGGTATAGCTCAACGTAGGCGGCAGGCGCGCCGTCGATACGCAAAAGCAGCGGTATGGAATAGGTGCCGGCGTTTTGGGCGGCGATGCGTTCGCGCCACCACTGTTCAGTTTCCGCAAATTCCCACGTTGTGGCTAGGTGCGGGCGATTCATCCACTCTGCTACAAGCGCCGCCTCGGGGGAATTTTCCGCGATTCTCTCGCAGGAATAAGGCGGGGCGAGCTGGGGAATGGGGGGAGCGCCGGCGTCAATGAATTTTTTGGGTATATCGAGGACTTCGCGGGGGAGAGAAGGGGTGTTATTCATTTCGTTGCTCATGAGATCTTTCCACGGTCTTGACGAAGGTTAGCCTAGCCTACATTAATGGTAGGTATGGATTTGCAGCACACAAACAATGAGCAACTTCGTCATAAGCTTTTGACACAACGCGTCAAAGCGCTGCGCGCACAGGCAGAATTAGACGGGCAAAAACCCACCTCAATACAGCTAAACCCGGCTGTTCGGCGCATGTGGCAGGAGCAACAGCGCAACCTCGATGCAACCCACCTCAATGTTGGGGTAATCCTGCATCTTGATATCGATCTTAATGGCGAAAAGCTCACAAAGGCAGTCCACGCGGTCGCCCGCATACATCCGGCGCTGCACAGCACGTACCACCTTGATGAGCAAGGCGAGCTTAGCGTCCGCACCGATGCCAGCCTCCTGCCGCTGGTGGAAGAGCACACATTGGCCGAATACGCGGACCCAGAGGCGCGGAATCGTCGCCGCGAGGTGCTGGCCCGCAGGCTATCCGATACTCCGTTCGATCTCAGTGCCCAGGCGCCGCTGCGCGTCATGCTTATCCACGGCGGGGATGGGCAGGGCTGCGACCTAGTTATCTGCACGCACCACATCGCCTGGGACGATGATGCGTGGACGATCTTCCTCACCGACCTCGCCACCGCCTACGACCAAGGGGCACAGGCGCTGAGCGAGGCGGGCGTGAGACCGGACATGCTGTTTGTCCCCGCTGGCCGCGGCGCGACCCAGGAATATAACGAACGCGCACGCGATTATTGGCGCGGCCGGCTCCTGCCCCTGCCGGAACCGCTCGAATTGCCCGGATTGACAGGTGAGCCGGCCCACCCGCGTGATGCCCGCGAATTCCACCTTCCCGTGTCCGGCGCGGTGCTGGAAAATCTCGATCGCCTCGCGCAGGCGGCGCAGGCGTCCCGCTTCCAGGCTTTCTTGGCGTTGTGGGGCTATGTGCTTTCCCGCTACACGGGCAGCCGCGACATTGTGTTGGCGTGTCCCATCATTGACCCGGCGGGCGCGGGACAGCACGGCGCGATCGGCTATCGGGGCACCGTGTTGCCGGTGCGCGTCGCCGTGGATGAGGACGCTCCTTGCGCGGCGTTTGTGCGCGGCGTGGCTGCGGGCTTTATCGCCGATCTTGCGCACGGCGAAAACGGTTTGGAGAGCATTATTGCGTACCTGGTGGAGTCCGGCCTTGCGAGCGTGGTGACGGCCCGCGAGGTGCTTACCGTGGGGGCTTCCACCCGCGGTGACCTGCGCCGTTGCCCGCTGCCGGGCCATGCGACGCTGCTCCAGGCGAATACGGCGAGTTCGAACGCTGATTTGCTTATCGACGCCGTGCTCGCCGACGAAGGTGATACCCCCGCCGTGATCCTTCGCTACCGCTCCAGCGTTGTCGGCGATGCTGCCGTGGAAAACCTAGCGCGTTCCCTGGTCCAGGTTCTCGGCGGTGCGGGCGCGCAGGATCCGCTCGGCGCGGTCGAGGTGCTGACCCAGCAGCAAAGTGCCGCCATCGGTGAGCTGGAACGCGGGCCGGAAGAGCCCGTTTCCGAAACGACGCTGCCGGAGCAGATCGAACGCGCGATAAGCCGGTGGCCCGATACCACCGCCGTGGTTTCCGAACAGTTGCATGTTAGCTATACGGACTTCGGCCGGGTCACGCGCGAGCTTGCCAGGGAACTTCTGCGCGCGGGCGTGAAAACGGGGGATTTGGTGGCCGCGGTGTATAGCTCACCGGCGGACTTTTTCGCGGCCGCGACCGCCATCATGATGGCCGGTGGGGTGTATGTGCCGCTTGACCCGGCGGTGCCCGATGAGCGCTTGGCTTATCTTCTTGGCGATAGCGATCCCGCGCTTATCCTCACCGATAGCGCCCTTGAGCAGCGCCTTGTGGCCCTCGCGGGGGAGCGCACCGTCTGGGTTCGCGAGCGGATCATCGAGCGGCGGGCTGGGGAAGATGCGGGGCCGATCGCTGATGATGAGCGTAGCCGCCCGCTGCGCCCGGACGATCCCGCCTATGTTATCTACACCTCTGGTTCCACCGGTTTACCCAAGGGCGTGGTGGTGCCGCATCGCGCGGTGGTGGATTATCTCGTGTGGCTGGACCGCGACCACAATGTTGCTGGGGAAAGGCTATTGCAATTAGCATCGCCCTCCTTCGATGTGAGCATCGGCGAGTTCTTTGGCACGCTGACCAATGGGGCCACGCTTATTGTTCCGCGGCGCGAGGGGCTGAAAGATATTGCGTACCTGACTGGGCTGATTCACCAGCACCAAGTCACCTCGGTGCACGCCGTGCCCTCGCTGCTGGCAGCCTTGTTGATGACTCCGGCGGTGGCGTCCTGGACAAGTGTGCGTCGGCTACCCGTGGGCGGTGAGGCGTTTCCGGCCGAGGTTGCCCGCAAGCTGCTGGCGACGATCGATGTGGAGCTGTATAACTTCTACGGGCCCACGGAAACGACATTGGCCGCGATGCGCCACCGCGTGGATGGTTCGCAAACCTCGGGCACGCTGCCTATCGGTCGTCCCATGGGCAATACCACGATCCTGGTGTTAGACGAGCGTTTGCGCAGGGTGCCGCCGGGGGCGCCGGGCCAGATCTTTATCGGCGGGCCGCAATTAGCAAACGGGTATTTGAATCGACCGGAGGCGACGCAACAGGCGTTTATTGCCCATCCCTTTGCGGACGGTGAGCGGGTTTATGCCACGGGTGACCTGGGGCGCAGAAACGCGCACGGGGACATGGAATTTTTGGGCCGCATGGATGAACAGGTGAAAATCCGCGGCCTGCGGGTGGAGCTGGGCGAGATTTCGGCCGCATTGCGAGCCGTCGCCGGCGTGGCGCAAGCCGCGGCGGGCGTGGTGGAGCATCCGCAACGCGGCACGGTTCCCGTGGCGTGGCTGGTGGCAGAGCCCGAAGCCGACCAAGATTCTGATCGGGTGCGGCACACCGTGGCCATGCAGCTGCCGGATCATATGGTTCCGGTTGCCGTGATGTGGGTGCCGGAAATTCCGCTGATGGTCAGCGGGAAGATCGATCGGGACCGCCTGCCGCAACCGGATCTGGATCGGATCACGGTAGGCAGGCCGCCGCAGGGGGACACCGAGGTCTACGTGGCCGGGGTGTTCGCCGATGTCTTGGGGCGCGAACGCGTGGAAGACGCGCACGCATCGTTTTTTGATCTCGGCGGGCATTCGCTGCTGGCAACGCGCCTGATCAGCCGGGTTCGCAGGGAAACAGGCGTGGATGTTCCGGTTAAGGTGGCCTTTGAAAGCCCAACGATCCAGGGCCTTGCCCAATGGATAGACAGCCAGCGCGCCACCGCCACGCGCCGGGAGGAAACACCGGAACCGGCTGCGGAACACGCGGCGTTATCGCCGGCGCAGCGGCGCTTGTGGTTCTTGCACAGTTCCGGGGTGGCGGATTCCAGCTACGCCATTCCCTTAAGCGTTGAATTGCAAGGGCCCGTGGATCCCGGCGTGCTGGCGTTGGCGTTGCGCGATGTGATCGCACGCCACGAGTCGCTGCGCATCCGCTACCCAGTGGGGGCTGATGGGCAGCCGTGGCTGGAGGTCCTAGACCCGCCGCGTGCCGAAGAGGCCGTGCGTTATGTCGATGCCCGCAGCTGGGACGATGCGGCTGTAGAGCGGGCGGTGGCGCGTGGGTCGGCGCGGGAATTCGATCTCGCGGCCGCCGCACCGATAGCCGCCACCTTGTATCAGCGCGGCGAGGGCCGGTGGTTGCTGCTGGTGGTCATGCACCATATTTGCGTTGATGAGTGGTCGGTGCAGGTGATCTGGCGTGACCTGCGCGCGGCCTACCAGCACCGATTGGCGCACCGTGATTCGGCCACTTCGCTGCCGCAGGGGCCCGACTACCGCGAGGTGATCGCGCAAGCGGCACCGCCGGATGAATCGGCCACGGAATTTTGGCGCCAACAGCTGGCGGGGGTGGACGCTTCGGTCCCAGTGTTCGCCGATCGTCCGCGCAGCGCATCCCCGGATCAGCGGGGCGCGACGGTGCCCTGGGCGATTTCGGCCGACACCCGTGATGCGCTGCTGGCCACGGCGAAGGAGGTCGGCGCGACTGGGTTTATGGTGTTGGCCTGCGCATTGTCCACGCTCCTGCGCGATCATGGGGCGGGTGCGGACGTGACCGTGGGGGCCCCGGTGTCGGGGCGACGCCACCTAGATTCGCACGATTGCGTGGGGTTGTTTGTCAATACGATCGTGTTGCGCACCGATATGTCCGATCCGCTATCGTTCCGCCAGCGTCTGCGGCAGCTGGTCGGCATTGCTACCGCCGCCTATGAGCACGACGATGTGCCGTACGAGACGATCGTGGATGTGGCGGGCGTGGCGCGCTCGCCACTGTATCAGCCGCTGTTCCAAGCCTTTGTGGACCTGCACCCGCGCCAACCTGAACGATTTGCGCTCAGCGATGATATTGAGGTGATCCCGCGCGAGCATCACGATACCTCCGCGAAATTTGATCTGCTTCTCGACGCCCGCGATACCGACGCAGGCTGGCAGGGCACGCTGAACTACGCGAAGGCGTTGTACGATCGGGAAACCGCGGAAACATTGGTGCGTCGGTTGGTCCTGCTGCTGGAAAAGTGGGCGCATGATCCCGACCTCAGGGACGATCAGCGCAGCGTCCTCAGCGCGCAGGAATCGGCCGAGATCGAACGCTTTAGCCACGGCCAGCCATTCGAACATGCCCCCGGTACGGTGTGTGAGCTGCTTACCGCCTGTGAACACCCCGCGATGCCGGCGGTGACGTGCCGCGGTGAGACCACAACGTACGCATCGCTGCATGCGCGGGCCACGGCGATCGCCGTGTATTTGTCCAACTTGGGAATCGGTCCCGGCAGCTGCGTGGCGGTGGCGACCGATCGCGGCGTGGATGCCGTGGCAGCGCTGATCGCCGTGATGGACTTGGGCGCGGCGTACCTGCCCATTGATCTGCGCCTGCCGGAGCACCGTCTGCACCAGATTTTGGCCGACGCGACCCCCGATGTGGTGCTGGGGCACGAGCGGGCAGCAGCCGCCCTCGCTGGGCTGATTCCCGCATCAATACCGCTGGTCAATTGCGCGGACTCCAAGGTCGCGGAGGCGTTGCGCACGGCGAACCCGGCTGGGGCGTCGAGGCTTCGCGACGTCGTTAAGCATGCGCCACTGCCCACAGCCGAGGACCCCGCGTACATCGTGTATACCTCGGGCTCTACGGGCCGACCGAAGGGCGTGGTGGGGCCGCAGCGAGCACTGGCGGCCAGGGTGAGGTGGCAGCCCCTTGATTACCCCATCTCTGAACCCGACGTGCGGCTTGCGCAAGGGGCGCTCTCGTTTTTGGACGGCGTGATCGAGGTGATCGCCGGTGTTGTGGCGGGTGCGCAGCTGGTGATGGCCGACGATGCGCAAATGGTGGACGTGGAAGCCATCGCCGGGCTGCTGGAGGAATATCCGATCAGGCAGGTGACCGCGGTGGCCGGGGTGTCGGCGCTGCTGTGCAGGCTTGCCCCGCAGGCGGTGGCGCGCGTTGAGCGCTGGGTATGCAGCGGCGAGCCCTTGACGCAGGACGTGCTTGATCTGATTCAGGCAACGGCGCCGAATACGCAGGTAGTAAACGCCTATGGCACCACTGAATCGGCCGGTTCTATCGTGCGCACCACCCTGGAACCGGGGAGGTTGGTGTTGGGCCGCCCGGTGCGCGGCACGCAGCTTCAGCTGTGCGACGATTTCGGCCGCCCCACCCCGGTTGGCGTGATCGGGGAGCTGGTGGTCACCGGCCCGCAGGTGGCTACCGGCTATTTGCGCCGGCCGGAGCTGACTGAAGAGCGATTTAGCGGGCGGACGTACCGTACCGGGGACCGTGGGTTCTGGACCGCACAGGGCGAAATTCGTTTTGTGGGGCGTACGGATCATCAGGTGAAGATCCGCGGCCAGCGCGTGGAGCTGGGCGAAGTGGATGCGGCGATGCGCACTCTCGACGGTGTGGTTGCAGCGGCCGCGCGGGTGGCAACCACGGACCAGGGCGCGGGAATCTACGGCTATGTGGTACTTGCGTCAGACCAAGGCTGGGACGAGCTTGCCGCCATGGCGCAATTGCGCCAAATCCTGCCCTCGGCCGCGGTTCCGGTTTTGCTCACGGTGGTTCCGGTGTTGCCCACCACCCAGTCGGGGAAGATCGATCGGCTCGCGCTTCCCGAACCGCAGGCGGCCACGCGTGCGATGTCGGGGCGCGAACCGCGCACCGCCACCGAGAAGATCGTGGCGCAAGAAATGGCCGAGGTGTTGGGCCGCGAGCTCGGTTCGCTGGGGTGCGAGGATAATTTCTTCGACGCCGGCGGCGATAGCATTGCGGTGCTGCGGCTGCTCAATGCGCTCCGCGCGCAACTGGGGGTGGCTCCCGATGCATTGAACGTGCAGGACGTGTTCGCATCGCCGACGATTGCCACCCTGGCGGCCGAGATTGATCGCGTGACGGCGCAGCGCCCGCCGCAGGCTGCAGCGGTTGAGGTATCGGAAAGCGCCCCGATGTCGGCTTCGGGGCTTGCCGCCGATGAGTTGGCCGCGATCTTGGACGAGTTTGGGAGGTAGACCGTGGGCGCGTCTGATATTGCGGATATTATTGCGCTTTCGCCGCTGCAAAAAGGCCTGTATTCATTGGCTATGACCACCACTGGGGTTGACCCGTACGTGGTGGCGTGGAGCATTCGGCTCTCGGGTTCGGTGGATCCGGAGCGGTTGCGGCAGGCGTACGACCGGCTCGTGGACCGCCACCCGCACCTACGCGGATTGATTTGGGCGCGCGGTGCGGGCGAGCCGGTGCTGATTATCCCGGCCGCGGGGCACGGGGAGTGGTCAACGCTTGATTATCGTAAGCTGGATCGTCCGGCGGATGACCCAGCGGCGATCGCGGAAGCCTTGCTTGAAAAACTGTGGTTGCGGCGGTTTGACCTCGAGCAAGGCCCGCTGATTCGCGCGCAGCTCGTGCAGATCGCCGACGATGATTACCTGCTGCTGATGACGGCCCACCACTGCGCCGTTGATGGGTGGTCCATTCCGATCCTGTTCGCCGATTTTGTCACCGAGCTTTCCGGCGCGGGCTGGGGTGGTGAGGCGCCTAAGTTGCGCGACTATGCGGCCTGGCGGCTGTCCTGCGATACCGCCGCCGCGGCTTCGGCGTGGGAGAAGTATTTACACGATGCCGAACCCATGCCCAGGTTGGCGCCCCCGGCGGAATCCGCGGCATTGCCCGTTCCGGGTTACGCGAACGCAGGCGATGCAGGCAGCCGCGAAATCCACCGGCTTGCCCGCAGCCTCGGGGCAACCGTAGCCACGGTGTTGCAGGTGGCGTGGGCGCGGGTGTTGTCTTCCCTGACCGCGCGCGATGACGTTATCTTCCAGCAGACCTCCTCCGGGCGCGATGCCCCCGTCCCCGGCATTGAAAACATGGTGGGCGCGCTGATCACCACCACGCCCGTGCGCGTGAATACTGCCGCCGGAACGGTCAAAGATGTGATCGCGCAGGCGCAGCGTCACGCATTGGCCATGCTGCCGCACCACCACCTCGGGTTGGAAGGGGTTATCGCCGCGGCGGGAGATAGCGCCCAATCCGATAGCCTCTTTGTGTTTCAGAACGCACCCCGCGGCACGGTGGCGCACACCCACACATTGCCTGGGGGAATCGTGGTTCAGCCGCTATCCATGGGTTCGTTTACCCACTATCCCGTGGCGGTGGTGCCGTGGTTGGATGAGGGGATTGTGCATGTCAGCGTGGAGGTGCGCGCCGATTTAGTAGACGATATTGATCCAACGGCGATGGCCCAGCGCATCGTTGATACGGCACTTCGCATGGCAGCCCCGGACGCCGCCGACCGGCCATTAGCGTCGATCGAGTGCACCCGCCCAGCGGAAGAACGCGTCAATGGTGCCGGCGCACCGCAGCCTGGCGCGCGCGTGGATACGCAGTGGGCGCAGGTGTGCGCGCAATACCCGCAGCGCACAGCCGTGATCGATAGCAATCATGCGCTCAGCTACGCCCAAGCCGGGCGGTTCGTACACGCCCTTGCCGCAAGTCTGCGGGCCGAAGGGGCGACGGGGCACGCGGTGGGCATGATGCTACCGCGCGACTTTAGGGCGATCCTTGCCCCCTTCGCCCTGGCCGAGGCCGGGGCATTGTGCGTGCACATCGACCCGCACACACCCGCCGATCGCCTGCACAGTATCCTGCGGCAATCGGGGGCGGTCGCGGTGCTCGGGGAGGAAACCCCGTCCTGCCCGGTGCCCGTGCTGCACATCGCCGAAGACGGCACCATCGCTGGGCGCACCCTACCCGCTGACGGGCAGGAGTTTATCCCCGATGCCCTCGCCGAAGACGATCCCGCCTTCCACCCCGATGCGCTCTATGCGATCTTTACCTCCGGCACCACCGGCGAACCCAAGGGGGCGGTGTGCACCCACCGCGGGCTGTTTAACCTTTGGCGGCACCACGATGCGAATATCCATCGACCCACGGCCGCGCGCCTGGGCCGCCCCGTGCGCATCGGGCACCTGTGGTCAACCGGCTTCGATGCGTCCTGGCAACCTACCATCGGTTTGCTCGGCGGACACACCATTGTGCTGTGCGACGACGATACCCGCCGCGACCCCGAGGCGATCGTTGCCGCGATTCACGCCCACGGCATCGACGTGATGGAAACCTCACCCACCATGTTTCACCGGCTCCATGCGGCTGGGCTTGTCACCTCTACCGATACCGGGCAACGCGCCTGCCCCCTTGCCGTGTTGGGCCTTGGCGGGGAACCCATCGCAGCGGATACGTGGCGGCTGCTCGGCGCGCTCGACGGCACCGCCGTGTATAACTTCTATGGCCCCACGGAGGCAACCGTTGATGCGCTCAGCGCACCGCTTTCTGCCAGCGTGCACCCCGTGATCGGCCGCCCGCTTGACGGGATGAGCGCCGCGATTATCGATCACCGCAATCGCCCCACGCCCCCAGGCGGGAAAGGGGAGCTGGTGGTGTACGGCCCCCAGGTATTCGCGGGCTATATCGGGCGGAAGGAGCTTACAGAGCAGCGCCGCATCGTGGATGCACAAGGCAGCGTCGGCTACCGCACGGGTGATATCGCCAGCATCGATGCCCACGGCATGGTCCGCTTGTGGGGCAGGGCCGATCGGCAGCTGAAAATCCACGGCAATCGCATCGAACCCGACGAGGTCGGAGCGGTGCTGCGCGGCCTGCCGGGCGTTACGGATGCCGCGGTGTGCGGCATTGAGGAGCAGGCGCATACCCGCCTTGCCGCCGTGGTGGTTGGCGACGTGGACATAAGGCAGCTGCGGCGACAGCTTCTCACGCGCCTGCCGCGCTATATGGTGCCCACCCGCTGGGCGCATCTCGAAGAGGTGCCGCGCACCCGCAACGATAAGGTCGATGAAGCCGCCATCGCCCGCCACGTGTCCAAAGCGTACGCGCCAGCGAGCACTGAGCACGAGCTTATCGACGCCGACCCCGTGCTCGCCGAGATTTACGGCACCGTCGCCGCGCAATTGCCGCAGCAACGTATCCGGGTAGATGATGATTTCCTCGACCTTGGGCTGGATAGCATCGCGCTGATCGCCATTATTTCCGCGCTGCGCGGGCGCGGGTATGCCGTATCAACCCGCGCCGTGTTTGAGGCTCGCACGATCCGTGAGCTTGCTGTATTGCTCGCACAGGGGCACGAAGAGGCGGCCGGAGGGGATCAGGCGCCAGAATCCTGGAACCTGTCGGCGCTGGCGCGGGAAACGATCGCCCTGGGCGGATATGAAAAAATGTGCCAAATCCAGGTGCTGTCCATCCCCGCCGAGACCACCGCGGAAGGCATCGGCGCAGTCCTACGCAATGTGGTGCGCGCGCACCCAATCCTTGCAAGCGCGCTTATTGATGCGGAAGGCGCACCCAAATTGCAGCTGCCCGATCGGCGGCGCGAGCGGCTGCTCGATGCGGTCTATCCCACGATCATGGAGGCGGCGCGTGCGGCAGCGGCAAGCCTCGACCCACCGGGCGGGGTGATGTTCGTGGCAGCGCGGGCGAACAGCACGGAAGGGAACTACCTTGTGCTGTGCATCAGCCACTTGGTCGTGGACGCCGTGAGCTGGCAGTTCATCCTCGCGAATTGCGCGCGCGGCGCGGCAGGGGAGCCCATGATCGCCTCCGATGCCCAAGGTATGCCGGCCGATGGCAGCACTCCCGCAGCATTGCCGCAGACCTTTGGTCTTGCCAGCCAGTGCAGGCGAATCCAAGTGGATCTTGATCCCCGCGCCACCGCGGAGCTTATTGCCACATCTGATGTGGAATCGATCCTTGTCTCGGCGCTTTCCACGGTCGCCGAACGCGCTGGTTTCGGCAGCGTCGTGACCACGGAACGCCACGGGCGCGATGCCACCAATGCGGAAGCGGTGGGTTGGTTTACCCAAGAGATCCACCAGCAACCCGGTGCAACAGAGCTGGAGAACGCACCTTCACGCGGGCTTGTTCGCATGAATTACCTGGGGCGCATCGATGCGCTCACCGGCGCGCTCGACCAGCAGGATACCTGGACCGTGGTCCTCGACCGCGCGCTGATCGCCGATATCGCAGCGCTTTGCCCGGGGCAGGCACCTACGCGCTTTGCCCTGGATATCCAAGCGGCAATCCACACCCCCGCACCGGGACAGCCGCCGCAGCTAGCAGCGAGTATCGACGTCGCGCCCAACACCCGGCTGAACCACCATGACGCCGCCGCATTGGCGCAACGCTGGCTCGATACCGTGGCCGCACGAGCGAAAGGATAACCAATGGACAGTCACACAACGTACGCCGACCTCGCGGTCGTGGGTGCCGGGCCCAAAGGTATTGCCACCGCATTGCGCGCCGCCATGCTTACGGAATGCGATCGGCCGAGCTTGCGCGTGGTGCTCGTTGATAAGCACGGCGTGGGTGCCAACTGGACCGCCGCCGGCGGTTGGACCGACGGCAAACATCGCCTGGGTACCCCGCCAGAAAAGGACGTCGGATTCCCCTACGCCACGCCCGACCGCGACGTGGATAAGAAACTTTTGGCATACTCCTGGAACGCCCACCTCGCCGATATCGGGGCACTTGGCCAATGGATCGACCGCGGACGTATCGCCCCCACCCACAACCAATGGCAACGCTACCTCGCATGGGTGGCCGATCGCGCCGGGCTGACCGTTATCCAGGCGGAGGTTATCAAGGTGTCCACGGCGGGCACGTGCTGGGAGCTGAAAGCCACCGGGGAGCACCGCATCGTGGCGGACGCGCTGATGATCACAGGGCCCGGCCCCGGGGATACCGACCTGCCGGATAGCAGCGGGCGAGTGTTCGGGGTGCGGGATTTTTGGACCCGGCTGGTACACGGGGATCAGCTTCGCGGCAGCATCATGGTGGTCGGCGGCGGCGAAACCGCGGGCTCGATAGTCAATCAATTGCTTGATATGGATGTTGAGCGCATCGACCTTATCGCCCCCGGTGCGGCCGTGTTCTCCCGTGGGGAAGGGTATTTTGAGAACTCTTTGTATACCGATGCTGGCCAATGGCAAGAGTTACCCGCCGCACAACGGCGAGATTTGATCGAGCGCACTGACCGCGGCGTCGTCAGTCAACGTGTGCAACAGCGTATGGCCTCGGACATGCGCGTATTCCACCACAGCGGTCGCGTGCGGAACTGTACCCCAGGAAACGGAGACAGCGTGCGGGCCCATATGGTGACGGGAACGCTAGAGGCGAACATCGTTATCGACGCGCGCGGCGGCAACCCCCTGTGGTTTTTGGATCTCTTCGAGCCTTCCGCCCGCGATGTGATCGAGCTTGTTACCGGGTGGCCGGTCTGCGTGGAAAGCATCGAAAACGCGATCGATCGGGGGCTCGGGCTTGGCGGGTCTACGCCGCGCCTTGTCCTGCCGCAGCTTTCCGCCATGGCGCAAGGGCCGGGTTTTCCTAACCTCAGCTGCCTGGGAACCCTTGCAGACATGGTGATCGGCGGCGTGCTGGACCATAAGGCAGGAAAGCTGGCGCCGGGAGACGAACGGTTGATCCAAACATCGAAACCACCTAATCTTTTCAGTGTTAGGCAAGGCTGCCCTAATTAGATTGTGAGCAAAAGGGAGGACCTGAAATGACCACGGATACCAGCACAGCCCGCCGCGGCGGACGCACGGCGGGGGAGGTGAACTGGCCCACCGTGCTCACCGCGATGGGCTGTTCCGCGCTGATTTCCGCCGTGGTGATCGTTGGGGGCGCGTTCGGGATCCTGCGCTACAGCACGGACCTGGTGGCGCAATCGCAAGCAGCCCAGCGGCCCGTCGCGGAAATCACCCTAGGGGGCGCGACAACCGAACGCACGCAAACCGCAGGAGTTGCCGCGACGCCACGAGCTGCGGCTCCCGCCCAAAATACGCAGACTGCGGCGGTCGCTCCGGTGGCTCCGGCGGCTGGTGGCGGCGATGCTGGTGCTGCGGTGGCTCCCGTTGCGCAACCCGAGGCACCAGCCCCCGCAGCGGAGCCAGCAATTCCGCCCGGCATGGATGCCGCGCAGCTCCAGGGACATCTGGGCGCACTATTGCACCCGCACACCCCCGCCGGGGATATCGCCAGCAATCTCGAGGGCGGGGAAGCGGGTCTGCCCACCGTGAGCGCAATCGCCCAAGCGCTCGAGCTCTCCAAGGCCGTCTACAGCTGGAGCATTAAAGAAGGCTCCGTGTATGTGGACGGGTCCGCCATGCACGCCACATTGGTGACCACCCTTGTTGGTATGGGCAGCCGCGAACAACAGCTCACGTTTATTGCCATCGACGGGCGCTGGAAACTCAGCAACGCTAGCCTGTGCCAACTCGCCTCCAACGCACTAGCCCCATGCACCGTCTAAACCACGAAAAGGGGGACTCTTTTCGATGATGGAGGACATAGACACGCTTATCGACGCCGCCCACACCGCCCATCGCGCCCTCGACGCGAACCAACACCACATCGACCGCATCGTCGCTCATGTGGGCTGGGCATGTTACCGGCCCGACCATGTCGCGGGTTTGGGGCGGGATGTTGTGGGGGCCACCGGGCTTGGGGATGCGGATGATATTGAAGAGCTCCACAGGAACAGGGTTTTGGGGACGCTCGCAGACCTTTACGGTCAGGCAACGGTAGGGAAAATCCGCGTTGACCACGCACGAGGGCTGGAATGGTGGGCCCGCCCTCTTGGAGTGATTGCGCTGATCACGCCTACCACCGCACCCACCTCGGCGGTGGCCACCACGGTGCTTATGGCGCTGAAAGCAGGCAATGCGATTATCGTGAGCCCACACCCGGCTACTAGGGCGGTGATCGAAAGGCTGGTTGCCTGGATTCAACACGCGCTCGCCGCAAGCGGGGCATCACCATACCTCGTGCAGCTCGCACCACCCCTTGACCGG
The DNA here is from genome assembly GCF_030408595.1 of Corynebacterium canis. Classification (NCBI taxonomy): domain Bacteria; kingdom Bacillati; phylum Actinomycetota; class Actinomycetes; order Mycobacteriales; family Corynebacteriaceae; genus Corynebacterium; species Corynebacterium canis. The sequence goes on from NZ_CP047080.1 coordinate 642,639, forward strand.
AAAGGCGTGGCAACACTCATGGAGGCGGCCGACTTTGTTATCGCCACCGGCGGCAAGGGCGTAGTCCAACGCGCCTACCACAGCGGAACACCCGCGATTAGCTCTGGGACTGGGAATGCGACTGTGATCGTTGACGAAGGCGTTGATTTGGACGAGATCGCCCGCACCATTACGCGCGGTGCGGCCTACAATAACGGCACGTCTTGTTCCTCAGAGAGCAATATCCTTGTTCACCGACGCCGCTACCCTCAATTACTCGAACTTTTAAGCAGCCACGGAGCGTATGTCTGCACCGAAGAAGAAACAGAGCGCGTCATAGAAACTCTTTGGCCTGATGGGAAGGCTTGCCGAAACCTTTTGGGTGTGGCCGCCGGCCGGATCTTAGCTGCGGCGGGCATCGACGCGGAACTAGAAGGTGATCATGCACCTATCGTGCTGCCTCGTGGCGGTGATAGTCTCGGCCCTGAGCTCGGGGAAAAACTAGCGCCGGTGATTACAGTGCAGTCGTGGGAGGATTTCAGCCACGCCTGCGCCCATGCGGCGGAGATTCTGCGGGCCTGCGGGCGGGGCCATTCCTGTGGCCTATGTATCAGGGAAGACGAAAAAGCCGCAGCCAAAATCGCTGAAGTGATCGCCCAGGTGGAAACCTCCCGAGTAATGGTCAATCAATCCACAATGGGCAATGCGGGCGCAACTTGTAACGGCTTGACCTATACCTCCGTGGTTTCCACAGGCACATGGGGAGGTTGCAGCACAAGCGTGAATATGGGAGTGGAGCACCTCATGCAATACACGGTGGTATCGCGGCCAATTGAACGTGAGGCGATTCCGGAGGAAACGCTGTTTGCTGAGGTGGAGGGGTTTAGAGAGGCGGAATAATGCGGAGGGGGAGTGTGACTCCCGGGTTGCACAGTGGTTCGGTTCGCTGTTTTTGGTTGTTGCTCCGCTCATGCCGTGTGGGCGGTGGCTCAACCGGCCTGGATACCAGCTGTCGCACTGCTCACCCCTTCTACAGTTTGAATCTTTTCGAAGCGTCAGGCCCTGTCAGATCTGCCTGAGGCAGATGTAACAAGGGTGTTTTGCGTTCCTGCGGAAACACCGGCTCCAGAGTTCCGGCGTGTCGAATCTGCCTGACCATGGTTTCGTGAGCTGGCGATCGCAGCAACATGACCACAACAAGGAAGCCCAACGCATCCTCAACGCACTGTCCTAGCAAAACCGCAACAAAGGCGGAGTAGATGATGCAATATACGGTGGTATCACGTCCCATGAAGCGCAAGGTGATTGCGAAGGAAGATCTGTTTGCCGCAGCACATTACTTCCCCGAGGCTGAATAACCTCGAGGGTGGGCGTGAGACTGGGCTTGGTTAATTCCGCTGATGGGGGTGTGTGAGAGCAAGGGCGCGCGTAGGCGTCTGCCGCCGGAAATCAACCCAAGAATAGGGACGCAGCCCAAAAGCTGAGGGGTGGCAATCTCAGAAAATCAAATGCGTTTGGGCTGCTATTTACGCTATCGGAGCGACGGGCCGAAACGTTGCACTGCTCTGATAATTCGCTGCTGTAGGGTTCGCCAGGGGGTTGGCCGATCGCTGCTTGTCTGCGCCGCGACGTTCAGTGCACCTGCTATGTTGGGAGAATGCGCTAATTAAGGGGTAATTTCGCATAAAATATGCAAAAACCAGACTTTTATGCCTATTCTAAGTGCATGTTACTTTCTATGACTTTGGAGAACTATCGTTCATTCGCCGAGGAAGTGACGCTAGACTTGCAACGGCGTAGCTTTCACACGTTGCGTCCTCGACTGGGTGAACACTGGCGAGCGTTGGTGCTACCCCGAGCGGCGATCTTTGGGGCGAACGCAGCCGGAAAATCGAACGTAATTGCGCCTTTGGGGCATTTGAAGACGGCAGTGCTGTCGTCGCTTCGCAATCCTGATGTGCTGAAGAGGCTCTATGATCCCCATCGCCACAAGATGGGGGATGATGTCGTGTTTGATCTTGAATATGTCGCGGATGATATTCGATACCGATGGGTTTTGACCTTAGATGCTCAAGGCGTGGTGAGTGAAATTCTCGATGCAAACGAGAAGCGTTCATGGAAGGAGGTTTTTCATCGTACGCGAGACGAAATTCAATTCAATAAGAATCTGGATATCCCAAAAGCTGCGCGCGATAATATTTCTGAATTTATGACGCCCTGGGTGTTGACGTTTTCTGCATGGCTAACGGTAAAGACTCCAGGACGTTTTATAGGTGGCGCTCGGTGGTGGATAGACTCGCTACTGCCGATGGTGACTTGCGATGATGAGGATCGCGACACCCGTCATGCGTGGGTTATTGACATTGCAGCAAAACATGGCCATTGGCTGAAGCTGCTAAAACTTGCATTGAGTACTGCTGATGTTGGGGTGTCAGATGTTCGCGTAGTTGAGGAAAAGTTACCTGAGGATATCAAGCGAATTCATTTTATAGTGAATCGTGAGAGTGGCGATTTAGAAATTCTCGACGATCCTTCGAAGCTGGGAATTGAAGATATTGAAAACTATATAAAATACATCGAATTCCGTCATGGCGAAGGTGATGATGCATTTAGCCTTAGTGAGGACGATGAATCTCAAGGCACGCGCGTTTGGATGGATGTCGCGATTCCTGCATATTTGGCTTTGCAAAAAGGTTCCGTGCTCGTGATTGATGAAATTGACAGTAGTTTACACCCAGCACTTGTACGAGAGCTCATCGGCTATTTCGGAGATCCTGAATTAAATACGAATGGGGCGCAACTGATCTTTACTACACATGACATCACGCTGTTGGGGAAGCATCCCATAGAAGCACTTGATCGTGAAGAGGTCTGGTTTGCAGAAAAGCATGGGGTTGAATCAACGCTGGTAGCCCTTGACGAGTTTGCTTTGCGTGAACCTCATAACATTGAGCGTAGGTATTTTCAAGGCGTTTTTGGGGCAGTACCAATTACGGAAGGGAGCGGGTTGAAATTGGCGTTGGAATCGATGCGGCGTAAGGATTTCGAGGCAAGTGGTGAATCGGCGGAGTAATCGGCGTAAAAAACCTAAAGCCTCCCGACAGCCAAAAGTTGCATTGATGCTCGTAGTCCAAGGCAAAGTGACTGAAGTTGAGTACTTCGAGCGGCTGCGTAAACAGTGGGAGATACCGAGTCTGCGGATTTTGCCGATTTCCGAATCGCCCGAGAGGATGATTGACTCGGCACTTGTCAAAATTGATCGAGATAGTAACGCTCGATATTCCGAAGTGTTTTTGGTTGTCGATGTCGATGATACTAGTGACAAACAGTTTGAGCAGGCTTTTCGGGCAGCGCGACGTGCAAGTCGACGTAAAACTCGTTACACGTTTGTGGTGTCTAATGAGAGCTTTGAGACTTGGTTGCTGGGCCATGTACAAGACATTCGTCGGCGTAGTATGGGGCGTAAAGAAATTCAGCAAATTCTGAAAAAACAGCATCTCTTAGTGGGTGCTAAAGGTAAAAGTTTGAGCGATAAGTTTCCAATTTCAAAGGTGGACGACGCAATTGGGCAGGTAGATTTGTGCGATTACAATGACGTTGGGAAGGTTTGTTCGACAGCAGTGCCCCGTTTGGTTTGCCACCTTCGGGAATTGCGCACAAACATGCGTTGAGGCTTATTCAGCTGGTACCGAATAAGCCTCAACGTTGGTGCGATCACATCAGATCGTCTCTACCGGCCAGTGGACAGCAGTTCAAGCACTGGCCCGAGGCCTAGTTGGTAGATGAATTCAAGTGCGTATGCGCTGCCATACCAGATGGAGGTGACGATATCGAAGTTAGAGCCTCCGTCGTCAGCGGCGGCGGCTGGGATCAGTACCGCGCCAGCGGTGATGGCGGTTGCGGAGGCAGTGAGGGCGCGTCGTCCGAGTTTGGTGAACATGGGTTTTCTCCAATCGGGTAGAAAATAATAGCTAGTTCAAATGGTGTCGAACGAGGAAGACGAGTTGGCTAAAACTCTTCCAAGTTTCAATGTGCTGAATATAGAGCACCTCCATCTCGTGAGTTGGATTCACCTAGGGTGAGCTTGCGGGCCAGTGTACAGGCTATTAATCATTATTGGCTATGAATTTTATTGGTTATGAATATTTCCGGCGGAGCAGGCGGGAAAGGCCGCCCAGCCCACTAGTCTTGCGATAGTGCCCGTAGCAATCGGGCCTCACGGGGATCAGCTCAATGTCCCCGCTCGTTCCGCTCGGGTCCGGTGCTATCGCGAAGACGCCGAACGTCACGTCCCCTTCTTCCTTGGAGATTTCCTAGTTCGCCAAATCGATGACCCGAAGAACATTGGAGGCACCACGTACGATCTCGGTCCGCTGGCTGTAATAGTCGCTATCGCCGTCACTGCAGTGCTCCCAAAAATAGATGATGTACAGGGGAGCTGTGTATTCGAGATAGGTTGGCACGGCAAAAGGGCACCAAACTACACGTTGGTGCCCTTTTGCTGGTTAATCTGCGGCCGGTTTGTGTAATGGCCTTAGGTTTTAGTTGCCGGACAGTTTGCCGAGCAGGTCGAAGATGCCGAGCTCCATGGAAATGCCTGCGGGAATCCAGAAGATGGTGTTCAGGGCGTTCCAGAGGAACTCCTGAATTGATTCCTTAACGGTCTGGCTGAGGTCAGCGGCGGCGGCTTGGGGGATAAGCGCGGTGCCTGCGACGAGGGCGGTGGCGCCCGCGGTCATGACGCGGCGGTAGAATTTGCTGATCATGGTGTCCTCCGGTTCGAGTTACAAAACAATGAAATAGCCCAGAATCTTTATGGGTGGAAGATTCAGGATAGGGAAGTACTTCTCGAGCTATTCACTCAGTGTATCGAAGGCCCGGCTGCGAATATTACACAGCTCAAAAGCTGAAACCATTTTGTTATTCATTGTGGTATCACTCAGATTTGTCTGAAATACTCAAGCCCAAGAATAGGGGGCATCAAATCCGATGACCTTATGCCTTGGCAATAAAAAACTCCCCCGGCCAACAAGCGGGGGAGTTCGGTGTATTCTGCGGCGTCTACTGCTAGTAGAAGCTCACGTTGCGGAATGAGGCGGGGTTGTAGGAGGCGTGCATGCGCAGGCGATCGTCGTAGCTGCCCCACATGTTGCGCTCGCGTTCCGCTTCCTGGGCAACGGCGTTGGAAGCCATGGTTGCAAACAGCGCGGTCAGCGCTGCCACCTGGGTGTCATCGGGGTTCCCGTTGACAATGGTCAGGAAGGGTTTCTTGACCTCACTCGTGGTGATGTCCTCGGACATAGAGAGCCTTTCGGTTTACAGCGGGATATTGCCGTGCTTCTTGGCCGGAACCTGAACAACCTTGCGGTCCAGCAGACGCAGGCCTTCGATGATCTGGCCGCGGGTTTCGGACGGCGGGATAACCGCATCCACGTAGCCACGCTCGGCGGCCATATAGGGGTTGACCAGGGTGTCTTCGTACGTGCGCTCGTACTCCTTCATCACCTTCATCACGTCCTTGCCCTCGGCGGCGGCGGCCTTGATCTCCTTGCGGTAGATAAAGCCAACGGCACCGGCGGCACCCATGACGGCGATCTGGGCGGTGGGCCATGCCAGGACAAGGTCCGCACCCATTTCCTTGCCGCCCATCACGCAATACGCGCCGCCGTAGGACTTGCGGGTGATCACGGTGATCTTGCCAACCGTGGCCTCGCAATATGCGTAGAGCAGCTTCGCACCGCGGCGGATAATGCCGTTGTACTCTTCGTTGGTGCCGGGCAGGAAGCCGGGGACGTCAACGAATTCGATGATCGGGATATTAAAGGCGTCGCAAGTGCGGACGAAGCGGGCGGCCTTTTCGGAAGCCTTGATGTCCAAGCAGCCCGCGAATTGCATCGGCTGGTTGGCCACGATGCCCACGGAACGACCCTCCACGCGGCCAAAGCCGATAAGGATGTTCTCCGCGTAGCCTTCCTGGATTTCAAAGAATTCGCCATCGTCGACGATGCGGGTGATCACATCCTTCATGTCGTACGGCTGGTTCGGGGAATCCGGGATCAGGGTATCCAGCTCAAGGTCGGAATCGTTGATGTTTTCCTGGATGGAGCCCACCATGATGTCCGCCTCCGCGCGCGGGGCTTCCGCACGGTTGTTCTGCGGCAGGTAGGACACCAGTTCGCGCACCCAATCGAGGGCGTCGGCATCGTCGGAAGCGGTGTAGTGGGAGGTACCGGAGGTGGCCATATGGGTGTGCGCGCCACCCAGCTCTTCCTGCGTGACTTCCTCGCCGGTCACGGTCTTGATCACGTCCGGGCCGGTGATAAACATCTTGGAGGTCTTGTCCACCATGATGATGAAGTCGGTCAGCGCGGGGGAGTACACGTGGCCACCGGCGCAGGCACCCATAATGAGGGAGATCTGCGGGATCACACCGGAAGCCTGGGTATTGCGGAAGAAGATCTGGGAATACAGGCCCAGCGAAACCACGCCCTCCTGGATGCGGGCGCCGGCGCCTTCATTGATGCCGATGAGCGGCACACCGGTCTTGATGGCCATGTCCATGATCTTGACGATCTTCTCGCCATACACCTCACCGAGGGCGCCGCCGAAAATCGCGCCGTCCTGGGAGAACACACAGACCTTGCGGCCATCGATGGTGCCATAACCGGTCACAACACCGTCCGTTACGGGGCGCTTCGCGTCGAGCCCGAAGTTCTTGGAGCGGTGGCGTGCGAGGGCGTCGATCTCTACGAACGAACCTTCGTCAAGGAGGTATTCGATGCGCTCGCGCGCGGTCTTCTTCCCAGCCGTGTGGGACTTCTCCACAGCGGCTTGGCCCATCGGGGCTTGGGTCTCGGCAATGCGGGCGCGTAGGTCAGCCAGCTTGCCGGCGGTAGTGGTGAGATCAGGCGCTTCGGCGCCGGTGTTGGCAGCAGTCATGGCAATCAGTGTAAATCTTTGTTCGCTGTTTTTTGCCAGTGTGGGGGAACTACTGCGAACTTACGTGGTTTTTCCCACATATTTGGGGGTAACCGCAGTAGATCACACAAAACCCCAGGGGTAACCCTGGGGGTGGTTGTTTACAGTGGAATATTGCCGTGTTTACGGGCCGGACGAGCCACATTCTTGTCCCGTAGCAGGCGCAGGTTGCGCGCAATCTGGCCGCGGGTTTCGGAGGGCACAATCACGGCGTCGATAAGCCCACGCTCGGCGGCGAGGTACGGGGTGAGCATGTAATCCTCGTACTCGCGTTCGAAGGACTTGGTGAGCTCGGCAACGTCCAAACCGCGAGCCGCGGCGTCGGCAATCTCGCGGCGGTACAGGAAGCCCACGGCGCCCGCAGCGCCCATCACGGCGATCTGCGCGGTCGGCCACGCCAAGTTCACATCCGCGCCCAAGCCCTTGGAGCCCATGACGCAATACGCGCCGCCGTAGGCCTTGCGCAGGGTGACAGTGATCTTCGGAACGGTAGCCTCACCATAGGCGTACAACAGCTTCGCACCGCGGCGCAGAATGCCGTCATACTCCTGGCCGGAGCCGGGGAGGAAACCGGGGACGTCCACCAGCATTACGATAGGAATATTAAAGGCATCGCAAGTGCGGACGAAGCGCGCGGCCTTTTCCGAAGCGTCAATGTCCAAGCAACCGGCGAAGTGCATCGGCTGGTTGGCCACGAAGCCCACGGACTGCCCCTCCACGCGGCCAAAGGCGATCACCACGTTCGGCGCGCGGTCCTCCTGGATCTCCAGATAGGTGCCGTCGTCGGTGATGCTTTCGATCACCTCGCGGATATCGTAAGGGATCGTCGGGGAATCCGGGATGATGTGATCCAGCTTGAGGTCATCGGGGGTCATGTTCTCCTCGATGGTGCCATCTTCGCGCTCGTAATCTTCGAGCGGCGCCTGCATGCGGTTATTGGAGGGCAGGAAGGAAACCAGGTCCTGCACCCAATCCAAGGCCTCCTCATCGCTGGTGGCGGTGAAGTGGGAGTTACCGGCCTTTTCCATGTGCACGCTGGCGCCGCCGAGCTCTTCCTGGCTAATGTCCTCGCTGGTCACGGTCTTGATCACGTCCGGGCCGGTGACAAACATCTTGGAGGTCTGGTCCACCATCACCACAAAGTCCGTCAGCGCGGGGGAGTAGGCGTTGCCGCCGGCGCAGGAACCCATGATCACGGAGATCTGCGGCACCACGCCGGAAGCGTTGATGTTGTGGTAGAAGGTTTGGGCGATCAGGTCCAGGGACACGGCGCCGTCCTGGATGCGGGCGCCGGCACCCTCGTACAGGCCGATGAGCGGGCGGCCGGTAGCCACGGCCAATTCCATGATCTTGATCATTTTCTCGCCGTACACCTCGCCGAGCGCGCCGCCGAACACGGTGCCGTCCTGGGAGAAAATGCACACCTCACGGCCGTCAATGGTGCCCCAGCCGGTAATCACGCCATCGGTGGTGGGGCGGCGCTTTTGCATACCGAACGCATGGGTGCGGTGGCGGGTCAGTTGATCCGTCTCCATGAAGGAGCCCTCGTCGAGAAGGTAGTCTAGGCGTTCCCGTGCGGTGAGGCGACCTGCGTCGTGTACCTTTGCCACCGGGCGGTGGCCGACCGGGTATTGCGCCTCTGCGCGACGTGCCTTCAGATCAGCGATCTTGTCGGCAGTGGTCATTGGCGCGATCTCGATCAAACGTGAGGAAATAGTCATGTTTCGGAATACTAGACCATGACCCCGTTTGTTTCCACCACAAAACGCCAGTGATTTATGACACGTTGCAGAGCCCGGTGTGCTCCCGCTCAATGCCGACTAGGCGTGAGCAGGGAAAACGTTAAGCGATGCAAAGCTTGGGGCGGCGAAAAGAAATTGTGTTGGCCAAGTCGCATCTCAGTTAGAGTGGTCACATGACTGATCGCAACCCGCTCGATATGCCCCGGTTACGCGCCGCCGTGGCCGGAACATACGCGCACGTGACGCATACCGAATCCACCGGATCCACCAATGCGGACCTCGTTTCCGCAGCTCAGCAGGGTGCTCCGGCGTGGACCGCGGCCGTTACGGAATACCAAAGCGCCGGGCGCGGCAGGCACGGGCGCGTCTGGACGGCACCCAAGTCAAGCCAGGTTATCCTTTCGATTTTGCTGCGCCCACCAGCGGAAACGCGCCAACGTTTAGGCACCCTGCCGCTGGTTACCGGGCTGGCGATTCTCGACGCCCTGCCCATCGACGCCCGCCTGAAATGGCCCAACGACGTGCTCGTGCAAGGGCGCAAACTATGTGGGATCCTCGGCGAGGCCGTCGCCCTAGATGAGCATCCCGCGCTGGTCATGGGCCTGGGGCTCAATGTTTCCTTGACGGAGGCCGAGTTGCCCGTGCCGCACGCGATCTCCCTGGACCTCGCCTTCCCCGGCATGGAGTTTGACCGCACCGAACTTACGGCCCAAATCTTATTGGCGCTGCATCGGCGGCTAACCCAGTGGATCAATGATGATCCCACGCTTATCAGGGATTATCGCTCGGTGTGCTCCTCCATCGGCCAGCAGGTGAAAGTACTCTTACCGGGGGATGAGACGCTGCTCGGGGAGGCGGTGGGCGTGGCCGATGACGGTAGGTTGCGCGTCGTCGATAAGCGCGGGGTAAGCCATGTCTTGGCGGCGGGCGACGTCACGCACCTGAGGTTGCAATGACCTACGTTGACGTGACTTCGCCGCTACGTTCGATGGCGCTGCCGGTGCTGGAGCTGCTGGCGCTCACTGGCCTGTTTTGGATCGGCGTGGGATACCTTGACCGCGATGTGTATGGGGAGGGGTATTGGTGGCGCAACCTGGTGGTGCTTGCCTGGGCGCTGTGCGTGCTGTGGCGCTTCGTGCTGCCGCTGATCAAGCAACGCCGCCGCCGCTTCGTGGTTACTGATACAGAGATTCGAATGCGCAACGCCGGGTTGTTTTCCCGCACGGTGACCATTCCGCTGCCGGCGGTGCGCGGGGCGGGGCGCTACCGAAACATGATCACTTTGCACACGCGTTCGGGCCCCGTTTATGTGGAGGGCGTGCCCAAAGCGAAAAAAATTACGGATACGATTAACCAGCTGGCCTATAGTTAGTCGCGTGAGTAACCACCCCACTGACGCCCACCTTCATATCGGCAACTCCGACGCCCACGCGCCGGGCATGCCCGTAGTCGCCGTGATTGGCGACGGCCAACTGGCCCGCATGATGCACACCGAGGCCATCGAACTCGGCCAATCCGTCCGGCTTTTGGCAGGCGCGCGGGACGCCTCCGCAGCGCAAGTCGCAGCCGACGTGGTGCTCGGCGATTACCTCGATTTGGATGCGCTGCGCCGGGTAGCCGCCGGAACCAGCGTGGTCACCTTCGACCACGAACACGTGCCAACCGAACACCTGCGCCAATTGGTTGCGGAGGGGGTGAACGTGCAGCCCGGGCCCGAAGCCCTGGTAAACGCGCAGGATAAGCTGCTGATGCGCCAGCGTTTGGCGGAAATCGGCGCGCCGGTGCCGGAGTTTTCCGATATCGCCTCACGCGAAGATGCGCTCGAATTCTGGGATTCCGTGGGCGGCGAGGTATGCCTGAAAGCCCGCCGCGGCGGCTACGACGGCAAGGGCGTATGGTTCCCGGGAAGCCGCACCGAATTGATCAAGCTTGTGGACGCCCTATTGATCCAACACGTGCCGCTGCTCGCCGAACGCAAAATGCCGCTGGTGCGCGAGCTCTCCGCGATGGTCGCCCGCACCCCGAGCGGCGCCGTGGCCACGTGGCCGGTGGTGCAATCCGTGCAGCGCGACGGGATTTGCGTAGAAGCCATTGCCCCGGCTCCCGAATGCGTGTTTGCCGACGCCGCGTCGGACCTGGCCCGGCGCATCGCCGAAGCGCTCGAAGTGACCGGCGTTATGGCGGTGGAATTGTTTGAAACCGTTGACGGGATTTGGGTGAACGAGCTGGCCATGCGCCCCCACAATACGGGGCACTGGACCCAGGATGGGTGCGTAACAAGCCAGTTCGAACAACACCTGCGTGCGGTGCTGGACCGGCCGCTGGGCGCCACCCGTTGCCTGGGCACGTGGACCGTGATGGCAAACGTGCTGGGCGGCGAGGAGGACCCCGCGCTGCCCATGACGGAGCGCGTCCGCAAGGTGTGGGAGCGGTTCCCGGATGCGAAGGTGCACCTGTACGGCAAAGGTTGGCGCCCGGGACGTAAAATCGGCCACGTTAACATTTGCTCCGACGAACCCATCGACGAGTTACGACGCCGCGCCGAGCTCGCCGCTCACTTCCTTGTCCACGCCGTTTGGGCGGACGGGCACCTTGCACGAAAGGACTAATATGTCGCCTTTGGTCGGCCTGATTATGGGCTCCGACTCCGATTGGCCCACGGTGGAACCCGCCGCCGAGGTCCTCCGAGAATTCGTTATTCCATTCGAGGTTGGGGTGGTGTCCGCGCACCGCACGCCCGAGCGCATGCTGGACTACGCCCGCAACGCACACACGCGCGGACTGAAATGCATCATCGCCTGCGCCGGCGGGGCCGCGCACCTGCCCGGAATGGTTGCCGCGGCGACGCCGCTGCCGGTGATTGGGATCCCGCGGGCCTTGCAGGACCTCGATGGCCTGGACTCGCTGCTATCCATCGTGCAAATGCCCGGCGGGGTGCCGGTGGCCACCGTTTCTATCGGCGGGGCAAAAAACGCCGGGCTATTGGCGGTGCGCATCCTGGGTGCCGGGCAGCCGGAATTGCTGGAACGCATGGCGAAATACCAGGAAAACATGCGTGACGAGGTATTGAAGAAGGATCAAGCGCTGCGCAATCGGCTGCTTGGCCAATGAGCACACCCGTAGTGATCCTGGGATGCCGCCCCGGACCTGCGCTAGACCGCAGGCTGGAGGCGGCACTGCCGCATATTGGGCATTGTGTTGTGGTCACCGGATATGGGGAAGCGCCCTATATGCGGGACTGGTTGGTGGCGCGCGGCGTGCCCTTGGAGGCCATTATTTTGGAAGAACACGCGACCTCCACCAACGAAAACCTCGAACGCGTGCACGCCTTGCTTGGCGGCGGCGGCTGGCTCGTGGTGACCAATACCTATCACCTACCACGTGTTCGACTCTGGGCCTGGCACCACAAAATCCCCATGCGGGTGGTGGGCGCGCCGACACCCCGGAACGTGCTGGCCAAACACCTCGCGCGCGAAGCCCTGGCCTTTTTGCACTCCGGCGCGCGCGTGATCTGGAGACGCTGGGTGGCTTACCAGCGCGGCGGGTAGGTTCTGCGGGCGAGGATGGGTTGCGGCGGGGGGTTTGCGGCGGATGGGTTGTGGCGGATGGGTTGTGTGCTGCCGTTGACCTGCGATCGTCCTGAATTTCTTCATTGGGGTGCTTAACGAAGAATGGAAAGACGAGCTGCGAGGTTTTTGGGCCAGATTCGTCCGGAATTTCTTCGTAAGACCCCCTAATGAAGAATAGAAAGACCAGCCCCAGGTCGGCGGTTGCGTGCAACCCATCGACCTAGGCGGTCGCATGCAACCTTTCGGTATGTGGGGCGCGCGACCACAACCTACCGGCGGTGCAGTGATTTAGAGAGGTGCCGGTCTGCGCGCTCAGGTAAATTCGACAGGCCGGCGGTAGTGAGGCGGTTAGTCGGGTTTGCTTTGGATCTCTTGGGAGGCGTCAACGTTGAGGGCTTCGTGCATGATTTCGCGGGCAGCGCGGTAGGCGGCGTAGTCGTTTGGATCGTGTTGGGAAAGGGGGATGGTGTCGATGAGCACCGGGGTTTTCTCGCCCTGGGGAATGAGCATGTTGTCACTACCGACGATGTCCGGCAAGGTGCGCGCCTCGTCGTGCATTTCCTTGCTGGGGTCGGTGACGAGGTCATTGGTTAGCACCTGGTCGCGGGTGAGGAATTCTCCGTAGACGCGGGGCTGCTTAGCAACGACAACTGGCAGCGATGGGTTGAGGGGGAATTCTTCCACAACGAATTCTTGGCGTTTGATCATTCCTTCGGGGAAAAACTCGTACAGGATACTTTGTTTTCGGTACAGCCGGTCGATGTAGGCATTTCGATGTTCCGGCAACATATGCAGGGTGCGGTGATGGATTTTGCGGACCCGATCGGCGCCGTCCCCGAGAACAACCGAATGGTAACCCAGTCCAAGCACGTCAAGCCCTTGGTTTTGGTAATTCCTTGTGACCGTGTTCCAAATGAAATGCGGGGCGACGCGGTGAGATAAAATCGCCGCTTTTGCCCCGAGAAGATGAAAATTGCTTCGTTGGCTTTCTGCAAGAAGGAAATGGCCACGAAGGAAATCGTTAGCCCCGATGGTAATACTATCGTAAATAACTCGTCGCGCTTCAGAAATAAACCTCATCAAATACCCTTGGGATTAGCAAGTGCGGTGCACTTATTTTCAGTCGATCGTAGGTGCATCGGGCTTCTAATCGCAGGATACTATAGGTAAAATTTAAGCGCAACGATACGATGAAGCACAAAAAGTTATCAGTTACGCGAGCTGAAAACTTGTTGTAATCGCATCACCTGTTTCCCGTTTTTAAAATTATCAGGGGAAAGCCAACGGCGGTAACCAGGGCGAAGGATTTGCCATTCCGAATCGGTTATGGAAAACCAAGCGGTGTCCCGACTGCGCCCGTTATATACCACGGCGTTTCTAAAAGTTCCTTCATATTGGAACCCCAGCCGCTTCGCCGCATTGATCGAGGGAGCATTGTAAGAGTCGCACTTCCATTCGTATCGCCGGTAGCCCAGAGATTCGAATATGTAATTCATTAAAAGAAATTGTGCTTCGGTGGAAATTGCCGTCCGTTGAATCGCCGGAGAAAAAGTAACGTTGCCGACCTCGATGGAACCATTCGCGCAGTCGATACGCATGAGCGCAATTGTGCCAACCGCATTTCCGGTCGCGTTTTCTACAACGGTGAAGGTGAACGGGTCGTCGAGAAGCACGGTGTGGAATCGGCCCACGCGCGGAAACTTTGCAGCGTGGGGAAGGGGCCGTGGCGCAGGTAGGTCCAGAGGCTGTCGTCGGGGGCGGCGGCGTAGGATTCGAATAAGTCTTCGGAGTGCGCGGCGGGGTCGAGGGGCGTGAGGTGGCAAAATGTGCCCTGAAGCGTCACCCGAGCCGGCGGTTCGGCGGGCGTCCAATGTGGCATCGCGGGGCCGATAATTTGGCCGAATTCGTTATAGCGCGGGGTCATGGCGGGTTCCTTAATTGCTACGTGTGTGCGAGAGCGGCATTGGCTTCGCGGTCGATTCGACCAAAGTTGTAGTAGGCGGCGCAGGCCCCTTCGGGGGAGACCATGCAGGTGCCGATCGGGGTCGCTGGGTTGCAGGCGGTGCCGAAGACGCGGCATTGCCAGGGTTTGATTTGGCCGGTCAGTACGGAACCGCATTCGCAGGCCGCGGGGTCGGCAACGCGATTTCCCGGAATATCGAAGATTTGTTCGGCGTCCCACGGGGCGTATTCGGGGGCGATGCCAAGACCGGACCGGTCCAACCATCCGAGTCCGCGCCATTCGAACGTATCTCTGATTTGGAACACTCGGGACATGAGCCGCAGCGCGCCAGGATTGCCCGCGGCGCGGACTACGCGAGCGTACTGGTTGCCCACTTCCGCGCGGCCGTCGATAAATTGTTGCAGCAACATGTCCACGGATTGCAGAATGTCCAGCGGCTCAAAGCCCGCGACAACCACTGGGCGGCCGAACTCGCGTGGCAGGAATTCGAATGCTTGTGTGCCTACGATCGTGGCTACGTGGCCGGGCCCGATAAAGCCGTTGACCTGTGTTTTGCCGTCGTTTACCAGGGCGCGCAGGGGTGGTTCGATGGTCACGTGATTGGAAAAGACGGAGAAGTTTGGGAGCTTTTCGCGGCGCGCGGTTTCCAGGGTGACGGCGGTGGAAGGCGCGGTGGTTTCGAACCCAACTGCGAAGAAAACAACGTGCTTCGTCGGGTTATCTTTCGCAAGTTTGAGCGCATCGAGTGGGGAGTAGACAAAGCGGACGTCAGCACCCCGGGCGCGGGAGGCAAGCAGCGAATCCTTCGAGCCGGGCACGCGCATCATATCGCCGAAGGTAGTCAGGATTACGTTACTTTGTTCGGCCAGCCAGAGGGCGTCGTCCACGCGGCCCATCGGAATCACGCACACCGGACAGCCCGGGCCGTGCACAAGATTTATCGACTCCGGCAGTAGGTTTTCCAAGCCGTACCTGTAAATCGTGTGCGTGTGTCCGCCGCAAACCTCCATTAAATGGATGGTTTTTCCTACTTTTTCGGCGTCGTTTTCAATGCGCCGAAGGAGCGCCTTCGCCGCCTCGGGGTCGCGGAATTCATCAACGTATTTCATGCTGGGGTGCCTACTAAGTGATGTCAGATGAGGTAAACGATTCGAGCTCGTCTTCGAACGTATCGCCGCCGAGCTGTTTGATTTGCTGCAGCGTAATTTGGGCTTCTTCTTCGTCGATGGTGCTGAGCGCGAAGCCGACGTGCACGAGCACCCAGTCCCCGAGGGCCAGTTCTTCCCCGATCAATAGTTCTGTTGAGATCATGCGGGACACTCCGCTAATACTTACGGTAGCGCGAGCGCCATCTTGAATCTCCACCACCTGCGCCGGAACGCCAAGGCACATAACGCAGCTCCTTTCGCCATGTTTCACGTTACCAGCGGGGCTACCATTGATTTGAACGCTGGCATGCAAGGAGCATCATGGAACCCAAAAACCGTCTCAATCAGGACGAACGCCGAGTCAACCTCAACATATCGCGAGTGCGTTCGAGAGGGCACAGGCTTACGGATAGTCATGTGACGCTCGCCCACGGCGCGGGAGGCAAGGCTTCGGCCGCGCTCGTGGAGGCGGTGTTTTACGACGCCTATGGCAACGCCGTGCTCGACCAGCGCGGCGACTCCGCGGTGTTCCCGCTCGCCGAGCTTGCCCAGGACCCCGGCAGTTCGCTTGCATTTTCGACCGATTCTTACGTGGTGAGCCCGATCGAATTCCCAGGCGGAAATATTGGCGAACTCGCGGTGAATGGCACGGTAAATGACCTCGCCGTGGGCGGCGCGCGGCCGAAATATTTGTCCGCGGCCTTTATTCTCGAAGAGGGCTTGGATATCGATGTATTGCGCAAAATCGTGGCCTCCATGCGCGATGCCGCCGACGCAGCGGGCGTGCAGATCGTCGCCGGTGACACGAAGGTTGTGCCCAAAGGCGCAGGTGATCAGCTGTATATCACCACCGCCGGCGTCGGCGTCGTCCCAGCGGGGCGCTTTTCGACGCCCGCCCAGCCCGGCGATGCAGTGATAGTTTCCGGCCCCATAGCGGACCACGGGATGGCGGTGATGTTGGCCCGCGGGGATTTGGCGATTGTGGCTCCCATTGAATCCGACACGCGCGCTGTGAACGGCTTAGTGGAATCCTTGTTCGAGGTTTGCGATCCGCGCTGGATGCGTGACGCAACCCGCGGCGGGCTCGCCACAGTAATGAACGAATTTGCGAATGGCACGGGGCTGGGCGTGGTGCTTGAAGACGCCCAGATTCCCGTCCGAGACATGACGCGGGCCGCCTGCGACATGCTCGGGATCGACCCGCTTTACGTGGCAAACGAGGGAACCTTTGTCACGATTGTTCCCGCTGAACAGGCCGATGCGGCGGTATCCTGCCTGCCCGCCGGGCGGGTAATCGGCCATGTTGTCGAACAGCCAGCGGCCTCGGTGGTGCTCAGAACGGGGTTTGGGGGGACCCGCATGGTAGACATGCTTGTCGGCGATCCCCTACCCCGAATTTGTTAATTGCCGGAGTTCGGCGCGGGTTCTGAAGTTGGCTCGGGCATCGGGTGCGGTGTGGAGATTTGTTGGGGCTCTGGATGGGCATCGGGTTGTGCGGCGCGAGCGCGCGGGGTAACCAGGACCAGGATGGCGTTGAAAAACGCAAATAGGTGCACGCCGAGCATCACTAAGCCCGCGCCGATATTGCTGCCGTTTTCGTCTGTCGGGGAGCCGCCCGTGACCATGAAAATGAGGGCGGCAATCAGCAGCAACACGCCGATTGAGGTCACATTGGTGATCAAGGTGAAGGGGTGCCTGGGTGCGGACTTTTGGTTGCGCTGAATCAGCGCGATGAGGGCATTGAGCGCCGCGAGGATCACGGTCGCCAGCGATAGCAAAAAGAAATCAATAAGCCCGCGGATCGTGGGGCCGGAAAACACCACGACGTACGAGCCAACCACCGCGAGCAAGACCGCAGCAGCAACAAGTTTGTTTATCACCATCGTCATGGTCACAGCGTAATCCGTGGCGCAATAATTACCGATTCGCCATGTGGTTGCCCCGGTAGCACACATGGCGCACGGCATCGGTGTTGTTCGTGCACGTCACCTGCGTTTCCGTGGCCATAACTGCGTACTTTCGCGGGCGCGAAACCCAAGGAGCCTGGGGGAGCAGCGCAGGGGCCATCGCGAAAGCATATGCGGGAGAGGCGGGGCCTTTTGACGCGGGTGGTTTTACTTGATTTGTGCCGATTTGCGCCGCATTGTGCTGCATGGTCCTTTTCCCCTTGGATAGATTGGGGCCTGCCAAATCGTCCAAGGAGTGCGGAAGCGCTCTGCCCGAAGAGTATTGGAGGAGCAAGAGCAATGCCCAATTACGAATTTGATTTCGCCGAAGGTGACCAGTTCCCGCCCGGAGTTTTCGACTTTACGAGTGTTATTTGTTGCCCGAGCACCGCGAATTGCATTAGGCCGACGCCGCCGGTGTATACGATTCATATCTAGGTCGAGCGCGTCTAGGTCGGGGTTCTTTTCTCGGGGGTGAACTTTACGTACCCAAAGGGGTCGTGGCACTTTTGTGCTGCGACCCCTTTGGGTTTTGGTGGTGCCGGTGATTGCGGTGCTGATTATGGATACAGGCGGGATTTGGGGGTAGGGGAATTGATGGGTGTGTAGTTGTCATATTTCGGGGAAAATTGCAAGCCACTTGTTTTTAATTGCCGCAGATTGTGCACGGTTGAAAGGTGCTGTATTCGCTTTAAACTGTTTGCTTCCAGTTGCCCTTTTCAACCGTAGAAATCCCGCTATATTTGAAATTGTCGCAAGCAACGCAACGGCGAATGCGATGAAGTATTTTCCTCCTCGATTTCATTTCTGGTATTTGAAAGGTTGATTGTCATGGCTGATTACGAATTCGATTTTGCTGAAGGTGACGCACAGGGCGACATCGAACCCCAGATCACTTCGGTGGTCATGTGCACGCCCGGTTGCATTACCGGCGTGCTGCAGGGATGCGCATTGCGGTCCATTACGTGCAATGTGAACATCTCCAAGTAATACGTTGCTTTTAGGGGCGCGGACCAACGCAAGGTCCGCGCCCCTAAACGTGTTTAAGTCTTGATGCTGGGGTCAGTTTCTTTTGGGGCTCCGAGCTGCTGTTGGTGGGCGAGTGGGGTGGGATTACGTGGGGTTTAGGGGGTGAAATAATGGCAAACGCATTATCGAGTGGGGGTTGATTGCGATGGTCGTTGTCGAGTTTTGAAAAGACTTTTGTTCGAAAGCCGATGACGAAATTCGCAAAAAGTAGATGGAAATGTACTTTAGTGTATACGTGCGTAGACTTAAGAATATTCCTGTGTAAAATCCTTGTTCCGATGTAACGCCCTTTATAAAGTCGGTTCCGATCGATTGATCAACTACTTACCCAAGCCATAAGGCGCCTCAGGCTTGTGGTAATTCGATGTTCGTGATCGGCCGTTATGGAAGGGAGAACGTGTTGCTGACCATCACTTTGACCGGTAAACCGAGTGTCAATGGTAACTCAGTAAGCAATATTAAGGCCCTGGAGCTTGCGTATTTGCTTTCTGAAAACGATGGGAAGATCGCAAAGAAAAAGGTGCTTTGCGAGCTGTACAACAATTTCTGTTCAAAGAATGCACTATGGTACCCGGTGAAAGGGTGCAGTTCACTGGGGGTTGATGTCGAGTACAACGCCGAGAGCCGTGAATATTCCACCACGGCTCAAATCACGAGCGATCTCGGCAAGGTTTTTACCAGCCTTGGTCAGGGTGATATCTGGCGGGCCTTGTTTTTCTTGCGCGGGCCCGTGCTGCCTGGGTGTCAAGATTGGTTTGCGGATAATATGCGTACCGCACTAAATGAGTGCTTGGCGGAAGTAATGGCCGCCGCCGACCCCGAGGAGCAGCAGATCATCGCGGCTAACCTTGAGGAACGGGGCGTCGTACTGTGACGTATCAATTGCAGGCAACGGTGCAGGGAATTCGATCGGCCGCCGTTCGGTGGGAGGAATATCAGCGGTTTCTCGGCGAGCAGGATGGTTTGGCGCAGATTCGGTTGGCGTATGAAAATCCGACGATTCGCACGATGTTGGCGGCGTTTAGCCCAATCATTGATGCGAATGTGCGTGCGGTTCTAGCCGGGGAATTGCGATTGGATTCCAAGAAAGGGCGCAAAACCCTGCGCCACGTGTCTACGCTCATGGCGCGGGCGGCTAGCCGTGCAACTCCGTCGCGCTTGGTTGGCCGAGTTGGGCAGGTCTATGAAACATTGGGTTCGAAAGCCGAATCAGGAGATTCAACCGAACGTCTGTTGGAGATTGTGCTTCGGGACGAGCTGGAGATTGGCTGTGCGACGCCAATCACCGTGGAGAATCCTGTGGGCGGCGCGCCGTCGGCGGTGCGTTGGAACCCCAGTGTGATCGCTGTTGGGGCGCGGTACTTTGTTACCGCCCCGCGAACACGCAAAGAAGTGTTCGAATCGGTGGGGAAAAACGATGTCATCGATCGAATCGTGGCGCTTGCGCAACAACCCATCCTGTGGGATCGGCTTGTTGGAAGGCTTGCTGAAGAGTTTCACGTGGGTGAGGTTCGGGTGGTGGAAAAGGCGGTATTGCAGCTGGTCAAGAAAGAATTCTTGCTTTCCACTCACAGCGTTGGGTACGTGGAAAACTGCAGTGAGCAGGGCGTAGACAAGCGGGTGCGTCCGTGGGATCGGCTGGACGGAAGTGTGCGGCAGTGGGTTGTGGAGAACCGCGACGCTGAGTTCGAAACTAGGCGCGATGCCTGGGGCTATGTGGGTGCGCAAGCATTGGACAGCTTAGAGAAATGCTTTGCGTATATATTGCGCCATCGGCTTGTGGATACTTCTGATCAGGGTGTGGCCAAGCATTTCGCGGAAATGTTACATGAGCGCTACGGGTACAGCCGTATTTCTTTCGTGGATCTTATTCACCCCGCATTCGGTGTTTCGTATCAGGATGTGATCGATGAGTTTAGCGCTAGGCGTCGCGCGGAAGTGTCTCCTGTATTCGTCGAATTGTGCGCGTGGGCGGTTGGAAACGACAAGCGCTGGATTGATCTCAATGCACCCGAGGTGAGGGACATTGTGGCGCGCGGTGATCGCGCATTTGATGTTGAATACTCGGATCAATTTGAGTCATTCGCGGTGCCGGTGGTGCCGCAGGTGGTTGGGGCGACCAGCTATAACGAGGGATCACACAATGGCGGCACCGTTCAATTCATTGTGTGCGATGGGGTTGTTGCTACGCCGAGCAATACGCTGACCGCAAGGTACCGTTTGTTGGATAACTCGGGTGCGGATGCAGCGATGCACCACGGCTCCTTAGACAGCATGACGGTTGGGCTTGATTGGATGAGCAATGACCGCAAGGTAAACGCGATCCGCGAATTCAAACAGGGGCAGGAATGCATGTTAAACGTCAATGCATTTGCCACCGCCGGTGAGGAAATGGTGTGCCAGGATCTGTACCTTTGGTCGGATGGCGAGCGAGTGTTCCTCGAGCATGCAGACGGTACGAGGTTAAACTTCGAACCCGCTTCCATGGTGTCTATTCATTTGTATCCCGATTGGGTGCGGCTCTTGTACCTTGTGTCCACCGCAAATTGGCCGGCGATGCAATGGCATTGGGGAACCATGGAGCGCTATCACGATTTCTTGCCTGGAATTCGTTTTGACAACGTTATTCTGCAACGCCCCAAGTACCGTTATCGCGGCGAAAAGACGCTGGAGGTATTTAATGCGTGGTGCGATAAACTCGGCATTTCGATCGAGCTCCGCTTGGGTACTAGCGACCGCAAAGTGTTGGTGAATCGGAATACGATTTCCGATATTTCTACGCTGCGACGGCTCTTGGGCTCGGGCGATAACTGGGTGGAAGACGCAGGCGCCGATTCTGGAATTCCATTGTGTACTGATTCCGATGGGTTCGCGGTGCATAGCGAATTGGTGGTGTCGTTTCAATGCGTGCATCGCGAGCGTGCGGCGGGCAATGCTGCGAACTCTCATGTGCAGGACAACGCTGTGGGTGGTCCAGTGGAACGGCCGAAGTTTGGCGATGTGAATACATATGGCTTCGAGCAATTGATCCCCGCGATCAGCGAGTGGTGCAACCTAGAGATTGTGCCTAGGGGAGGGGATGTGAATCCGCTGATCGCGCTGTTGGCGAAATTGCCAATACCGTTCTACTTTGTGCGCTATACGACCCAGGCTGGCAAGACTTGCCTCCGGCTGCGGCTGTTACGCGAACACATTATGCGGAACGACGTTCGAGACTTCTTTGGCAAATTGGTGTGGGACGGCTGGGTGAGCACGATCAGCGAGCAGCAGCATCGCCTCGAAGTGGAACGCTACGGTGGCAGCGCCGCATTCGCCGCGTTTACCGAACTGTTTATCGCAGAATCTGCTTTGGTCAGCTGGCTGTCCGCCAAGAAGCTACTCGAACCTTTGTCCGCGGGGGAGCGTGCATTTCTCTTGCGTCGGTGGCTTCATGCAAGTCCCCTGAGTTACGGCACCCAGATTCAGGCTGCAGAACAGCAGGCAGAAAGGCAGATGAGGCGCGGTGGGAAGCAGCGAGTGGAAATTCCGGGGGAACTTCCAGAATTGCTTCGCCCGTACAACGGTCAGATCGATCAATATTTCGAAGCGATATCCGGTGCGATGGGGACAATTGCGCCGGTAACGCAGGATCATGCCGAACCGTGGGCCGTGGCGGCGCACTTGTTCTGCAATCGCTTGGGAATCTCCACCGACGATGAGCGACAAGTCTGGAAAGCATTGGCGAAAACCGCGCCAGCGTTGGAAAGGGCGTGAGCTGGAATGAAGACACTCAATATCCCCGCCTATCGGGTTCAAGAGCAATGCGCGGCCGCGCTATATCAAGCGCTGCGCGCGGAAAGTGCTTCGCAGGACCCGTTGGGCATCAATGATGGCAATTTGGGCAAGGCCTATTCCGCCGCCGCGATGGCGGCTATCGATGATTCGTACGATTGGATGCGTCTCACTGACTTGCACCTCAATCGCGTGTTCAGCAGCCTCGGCACCAATAACTACGTGCATGCGGGCATTCTCGGTGGTTTGACCGGGCTTGCATTGTTATTGCAATCGGTCAAGACTTCACCGGAGCAATTCGCAGGTGCGTTGGATAAACTCGAGCATCGCATGCTGCGCCATGTACGCCGCAACCTCGAGCAATTGCAACAGAATGTGGGCATGTCGCGCTTTGATTACGACTTCGCCATCGGGCTCACCGGGGGCCTCTACTACTTCACGTTGTATCCGCCCGCCGCCGCGCCTTGCCAGCAGCTCGTGCGTGAAGCCACCGAGTTTTTGGCGCAAGTGGCTACCTCCGATTTCGAAGACTTTTTCTGGACGCCATCGATCGCCGTGCCTGCGGAGGTGATCCAACAAGAGCCGCGAGCCGCGTTCGGAATCCTTGATTTCGGTCAGGCGCACGGTATCACCGGAGTGCTCGGTCTGATGCTCGCCAAACTTGGAACGGATGATCGATCACGAGTCGAACCGGCGATCGCGCCGCTGATTTCAGCAATTCAAAGCGGCTACGATGCCGCCATCGTGCCGAGCCTCCCGTACTACTTGTGTGGACACCCGTCCAGCGACGGCGATTCCGAACAAGATATCGAACACTTTGTTCCGGGACCGCTCGCCCGCAACGGTTGGTGCTACGGCCTGCCGATGCTCGAAGTCTATTGGCGCATCTACGGCCTCGAGATCCCAGACCGAATCAAAATGAGTTTCGACGCCCCGAGCTACCTCGATCCGGCAAGCGGCGCGTTCGACGGGCCCGGGCTTTGCCATGGATTGGCTGGGCGCATGGCACTGAACTACCTTATGGGCAAACCGATCCCGGGTAGTTGGTGGGAACACGCAGAAAACGTTATGGGTGCACTAGCCCGTGAGTTCGAAGTGAGCGATGGGGCCATTCCCGAGGCGGAATTCGGCTTTTGGGATGGCATTCATGGTTTGCACATCGTTATGCATGCGATTGCTACCGCGCAACCTTTGCCGAAACAATTGCTGATTTTGGGGGTGCCTTGTGGAAACATTGCGCTGTGATGACGTGAGCTTTTCCTACCCAGACCGCCCAGTGCTATACCACTGGACCAAAGATTTTCCGCCGGGGACATCATCGGCAATCATTGGCCCAAATGGTTCTGGCAAGACAACGCTGCTTAAATTGCTCACCGGCTTGGTGATCCCTTCGAGCGGCCGTGTCTATTTCGGACGCTGGAACACCGCCGATGATTGGAAGAAATTTCGTTCCAAAATCGGTCTTAGTTTGTATTCCGAGCGGAGCTTTAATTTCCGGCTCGACGGGTATCAGAACGCGGAGTTTATCGGCGCCCTCAACGGCCTGCATAAACACGAGGTGCACGAGCGGATCGAGGAATTATTCTCCCGTTTTGACGCCGCTCGGTTTTTCGAATGCCGCTTCAGCGACCTGTCTCTCGGCCAGCGCAGCATTTATGGGTTGCTCGTGGCCGCGCTGACCTCACACGGCATTGTGATTCTTGACGAGCCAACCAGCACGTTGGACGCCAAAAACCGTCGAGTCGTGTACGCCATGATCAGCGCATTGACGGCAGGTGGCCACATTGTGATCGTCTCTACGCACGACATGGAGTTAGCCGAGGTGAGTGACTATGTGATCACGTCCGAGGAGTTCCTGCAATGATCTCCGACGCCGTATTCCTAATCATCCCGCAAATGAGGCGGTTTTGGCGTGAGAAGCGAACCTATAAGACGCAACTCGTCTTGACTTCGTTGTCCTCCATAGTCGGGCTGATCCAATTCGGATTGCTCGGGCTCTTCCTCTCTCAAGGTGGCTCGCTCCCCGGACTGGAAGCCTATGGGGGAAACGTTATTGGGTTCATGGTCACTGGCGCTATGGGTTCTTCCATCTTATTTATGCTGATGAATGTACCCAAAGAGACGATCCGCGAAGAGCAGCGCACGGGCACGCTGGAATTGATCATTATGTCCAAGCTCGGATTGCCAACCATTATCATGGCGCGGTTATTTGTGAGCTTACTATCCACGCTGATAAGCACTTCTTTGATCATGACGTGCTTCTTCGTTGTGTTCAATGTGTCATCGAGCGTGAACTGGCTCAACCTGGTTGTCACGATCATTATCGGATTCGTGTTGATGTCCTCGATCGGCCTCTGCGCCGCAGGTTACATCCTGAATTCCAAGTCCGGCGAGCCGTTTACCTGGGCAGTTACCGTGGTAGTCGGATTGTTTTCCGGCGTCATGTTTCCGGTCGAGTTTTACCCGAGGTGGATTCAAGAGCTCGCTTTCTACGTCCCCACTACTTCCGTCATGTCTGCATTGCGTTTATCGACGCTCACGGGCTCAAGGTTTTCAGAAACCTTTACCGTATTGCTGCCCGCCCTGATGTGGATTCTTTTCCTCGCACCATTAAGCATTTACGTTTTCTATTGGGGAATGCGGCGGTGCCGGGTGAATGGGACCATCGGCGGATACTAAACCAAAATCACCGTACAAAGGAGTGTTTGCATTGAGTCGTATTGTGTCACTTTTGACTCCGATCCTGTTTGTTGTCTCATTGATTTCAACCATCGCTTGCTGGTTTGCGATCTTAGCTGGAGTAGTCGTCGTTGTATTGTTTGCTCCAAGCGTTGTTGCGGCCATGAACGAGCGGAAGTCGGGGCGTCGGAAATTGGCCTTTGGTGCGCTGGCGTTAAACGTCGTTGGTGTTGCCTTTGCGGGTGCTGCCACACTGTTGATGATGGGCAATGTTAACAATGCTTGTGTGCATTTGGACCCAGAATCGGAGCAAGGGATCACGTGCTTTAATCAGCAGTATTCCTCGAGCACGGGCCTGCATGACTTGCTGTTTGGTCAGGAAGGTGTGCGCTCATGAGGGTATTGAATTCATTTGCAAAGATGGCGGTAAGTGCCGTGGCAATGATCGTGCTTGGTACTGCAAGCGCGAGCGCGCAAGAAGCTGCAAATGATATCGTCGGCGGGCTGGAGGAATTTCCGCTGCAGGTATTCCAGCAGGGGGCGGATCAGTTAACTCTTGAAAGTGCCGAATCAAATGGTTCGCAATTCGTGCTATATCAATTAAAGACGGAATCGGGCAATGTACATTGCAGCGGTGTGTCTTTAAGTGCGAATCAATTCCTTACCTCCCAGCACTGCACAAAGGCGGTTGACTCGCTCGCGGATATCACGTTGGCCGGTGATAACGCCGAGGCCGAAGTCGAACGCGTGGACGAGATTCCAGGCATGGACGCCGCCGTTGTGACAATGGACCGAGATTCGTTCCACGCACCTTGTGCCCGGATCTCTGACGAGCAGGCGGATCAGGGTGAAGAGCTGGATCTATATACCGTTGACCTTGCCACCGGCGGGGTCCAAGAAGAGCAGCTGCGCGTCGAACAACTGGACTATGCGGGAAGGAATCCTGATTTGGGGATCATTTCCTACGATCTGATTCGGGCGACGGCGCTTGACGGTTCCCCAACGCGGCCGGGCGATTCCGGCTCCCCGGTGTTTCGAAAGAATGAGCATGGGGACTATCTGTTGGCGGGCATCGTTGTCGGGGTATCTAAAAAGTCACGCGATGTGATCGTGCAGCCCGTTTCATCCATTGCGGAGCGCATTTTGGAGCGGTGCGATTGCTGCGAGGCCGTCAAATACGAAGACGATTGCAGGCGGCCCACCTCTACATTTAAGTAAGAAACTGATTTCGAACTGCCGGCCTGTGGAGATCGCTAAAAGGCGCTTCTGCGGGCCGGTAGTTAGACTGGATTGCGTGTTTATGAAACGACCTCTCCGCGGAGACATAGCAATTGCTGTGGTGGCCGCTATTGCGGCAGCGTTTCAAATACTGATTGCGTATTCCGCGAGCGTTAGTGAAGAAATACCGGATCCAACCGTGATCGCTGTAGCGTGGTTGCACGCCGTTATTTCTGTGTTGCTAATTGGTGTCGCATTGTATTTGCGGACAAATCCGCTGTTTTGTGCGAGCGCTACGCTGGTGTTGTTGGGGGTGTGGTCTGCGGCGTCGATAAGCGTGCTGCCCACGAATATGGGGTATCCACTGGCGTTGCTGCTGGCTCCATGGGCGCTGTATTGCCTGGCCAGATCCCACAAAGTCCAACAACGGGCGATCATTGTGGTGTCCGTTCTTGCGGCAATTGGTTCCGTTATTTCGCCTTTTATGTGGCGTTTGTCCGATAGCGGTGGGATTGAGTATCGCAGCGGTGAGGACCGCTTCACGTGGTTGGCGTTGCATTGGATCACGATTTTGGCGTTGGTGCTCCTTGGGCTGCGGCGGAAAGCGCTGGAAGCCGCGCGCCACGATGCGATTCAGCGCAGCCGCGAGCGAGAACATTTGCGAATAGCCTCCGAGATTCATGATGTGTTGGCGCATTCACTCACGCTGATTCGCATGCAGGCCGCCGCAGGTATGTTCGATGAGGCGTCGGCGAAGGCGAGCCTAGAGACGATCCACAAGGTGTCGGGCGAGGGCATCGCGGAGGTGCGCATGATTGTAAACGCCCTGCGTTCCGGGAATGTTGATGTGCCCCAGACGATGCGTCTGCATGACGTGGTCGAGCGATTCCGCGAAGCGGGGTTGTATATCGACTGTGAGTTCGATGCCGATACCCATGGATATTCGCCGATTGTCCAGCTTGCGCTGCATCGCGTGCTTACCGAAACTTTGACCAATGCATTGAAGCATCAGGGCGTGGGCACGCGCGTGACCTTGCGCATTAATGAACTCGAAGATCGTATCGAATTGCGGGCAACCAGTAGGGTTTCCGCAAACTCTGGGCAGCGTTTCGCCTCATCAGGCGGTTTTGGGCTTGAAGGCATCAAGGAACGGTGCACGGCGCTCGGTGGGGATTTCGAATTCAAGCTCGATCAAAACACCGCTTCCACCTATGCTTGGCTGCCAAAGGACCCCCAATGACAATTCGCGTGTTGCTTGCCGATGACCAACCGCTGCTTCTTTCCGCGCTCGCTACCATACTGAATAGCCAACCAGATATCGAGGTCGCGGCTACCTGCGCCGATGGCCATGCGGCCGTTTCCGCCATTCGGAGTGAGCCGATTGATATTGCGATCCTCGATATCCGAATGCCCGTGCTAGATGGAATCGGTGCGCTACAGGAGATCAGGCGCATTGCCCCGCAAGTCCGCGTATTGATGCTCACAACCTTTAATGTCCCGGATCTCATCGAACGTGCGTTGGCTGCTGGTGCGCACGGATTTTTGTTAAAAGACGCCGAGCCGGAGGTGCTGCTATCGGCGGTACGTTCGGTGTATCGCGGGGAATCCGTTTTGAGTTCTGGCGTTACCGGACATGTGATCGAAGCGTGGCGCCGCAAACTCAATAACCCCGCCCAGCCTTTGGCGGCCGAGGTGCAACAAGGATTAAGCCTGCTCACGCCCCGCGAAGCCGAAATCCTTACCTTAATCGCGCAGGGCAAAACTAATCCCGAGATAGCAAAACAATTAGTTATATCCGGCACTACCGTAAAAACCCACGTCTCGCATCTATTATCGAAATTGCATTGCAGAGATCGCATCGCATTGGTTATTCTGGCTCGTGAAGCCGGGCTTCATAGCGAATAAACATTCGCCAACAATAATCCGCAGCAGTCGAGTACCAATCAACCTTGGATTTTAAGATAGTTTCTCCTACCACGGTATGAGATCAAAGTTGGCACTACGGTCGGATTACATTTGCTCGCATATAACCAATACTAAAAGTATGCAAGCAGCAATTGAAATCCAGGGAATTTCCGTTGCACTCGGCGGAACCACGATTCTTGAAGACCTTTCGTTGCGCGTCTATCCAGGACGGGTGCATGCCTTGCTAGGGCGCAACGGTGCGGGTAAATCCACTACTTTCAAGGCGCTTCTCGGCCTGATCCCAGTCCAATCGGGCACAATTTCAGTGTTTGGTGGGCCGGTCAGCCAGGAAAGCTTGAAGCAAATTGGTTCCTCAATTAATGGTCCGGCTTTGTACGATCATCTTTCCGCTCGCGACAATTTAAAGATTCATGCGTCGCTTCTCGGTCTGCCAAAGTCGGAGATTGATCGTGTGCTTACTTTGGTGGGATTGTCCCAAACGGGGAAGAAGAAAGCGCGTTCGTTTTCCACAGGTATGCGCGCTCGCCTGGCGTTGGCGATTGCGATGCTTGGCTCGCCGCCGATTCTGATCCTTGACGAGCCCCAAAACGGCCTTGATCCGCAAGGGATTTCGGATCTCCGCCAGTTTCTTAAGCAGTGGGCGCACGCGGGCGGCACGGTCCTCGTCAGTTCCCACCAGCTGGGCGAGGTTTCCCGGCTCGCGGACGATATCACCGTCATTAACGGCGGTACGACCGTGTTTTCGGGCACCGCGGACGAGTTCCGTCAGGGCGGCGATTTGGAGGCGCGCTTCCTCGACGCCACCGCAATGTCAAACGCACCAACTCGCTTAGCGACGTCGCCAACCCCAACGGCCGAAAGCATGTTCGGCGTGCCACAAGCCCAGGAGGGGTTGCTATGAATACCGCAGTAATCGCTTTCCCAAGGTATCTCCGTGCGGAAGCGATACGGTTGAAATCTTCGTCGGTTTTGTACTTTTCGCTGATTGGCCTGCTTCTCAGTGTATTGAGCGTGGTGCTTTCTACCGGGGCGCGCGGCGCGGGGTACGATTCGATGCCCTTCTCGTGGCAGGTGATGTATGTGACAGGTATGGCGGCGCCGCTCATGATGCTCTTGGCTGCGCTGTCTGAGCAGCGGGAACGCGCGGCCCGAAACGGCGGCATCAGTTGGCGAGGTGCTTCCGAACCTGCCGATCGCTTGGCTCGGCTGTGCGGCGTGGCGGCTGTGTCGGCGGCGTTTCAGGCGTTGAGTTTCGGTGGGGTAGCCCTGTTGATCGGATCCCATGCGGCTACCGCGACAATCGCAGGTTTGTACGCACTCTTGGGTTCGCTCGGCCTCTTGGGTTTAGGGGCTATTGTGGCTCGTAAATTCGGCACGATCGCGGCCTTATTGGTGGGGATCGTGTGGCAGTTTATCGGAGTGATGAGTGCCGAGTTTTCCCTTTGGTGGCTGTTCCCACCGGCGTGGCCGATCCGAATCATGCTGGTCCCGGTGGGTGTGCAGGTTAATGGGGTGCCGATCACACCGGATTATCCGGCGGCGCAGGAATCCCCGATGCTTGGGCTCGTACTTTGCACATTCTTTGCTTTCGTTATGTTCGCAGTGGCCACACGTGTTCAGGAACGCCAGCCGTCGCGGCGTCGAAAAGCAGTTCAAAGAGTTGATCAGCGGGTGGAGTTGGCGGCCCCGTTCGCGTTGGCGTCGGCGGTTTCCCAGGCGCATCGTAATCCGAAAACAGTGCCGATTGGCGCGGCGCTCTCCTCGCTGCGGGGTAGCGGCGTGCTGACGGCCGTGGTGCTATCGGTGGTGGCGATTGCTTTCGCTTCGATCATGTATTCGCCAAGCATTGTGACGAGTTTCTTTGGGTTTGCCATTTTCCCGATCGGCGTGGGAATCCTGCCGGTACTTACCTGGCGCGCAAACGCCGAGACACATACGCAAACATATACGGAAAACCCGCGGATTAGCGTGGCGTTTGGGGTCGTGCATGTGTTGGTATTGGCCGTTCTGGTGATGGTTATGGCCCTAGCGCTGCTGGCGGGTGGGGAAGATGTGGTGCGGGTCCTCGGGCTCAGCGTCCTCTGGATCATCGTTGGAACATGTCTGCTATTTACGGCCTTGGCGCTGATGGTTCGCTACGGCGCAGGCGGGGCGATCTCGGCGATGATCCTCTGGACGATTATCGGCATGACGCTGGGCGGAGATGTGTTGGCGGATACCTTCCTTTGGATCGTGGCATTCCCCGTGTGGCCACAATTGGCTAGCACACCTGGTCGATTCCTGATCGCGTTGCCGCTCGCGGCGGCCGCATGCGTGGTCAGTAGCTACCTGCTGGGTGCTTCGTTGCGGAGGCATCGCCGTAATGAGTAGTGGAGCTTAGTCGCTGCCCGCGACCTCGATCACACAAGAGTTCGCAATACCCACTTGGCCCGTGGCGGCGGCGGTAATGCGTGTCAGGTCTCGGATCTCCTCGGCGCTAAGTTGCACGATCTTGGTCATCGCGTCATTGTTTTCGGCTCCGCGTTCGGTTTCCGTTCCGTCCGCGTACTGGAAGGTGTAGGTGACGCGATCGCCGGGCTGGCCGTAATACGTAAGGTTCGCGCCGTCGCCGGCTTCTTCGAACTTAATTACGGTGGAGGCGCAATGCCCCGTATGGTCAACTTCCTTGATCACCGGCTCGTCAGGGTTCCGGCCCAGGAATAGGTCGTCTGGGTTCGGCAGCGAGGTACTATCCGCGCTGCAGGCCGCCAGCGTGCCGACGAGCAGCAATACGCCGCCGACCCAGAAAATGTGGGCTCTCATTTGGTTATTACCCCTGATTCGATGACCAGTATGGCGAGGTCCAGCCGGGAACTCGCGTGAAATTGGGCAATCAGCGAAGAAATGTATTTCTTTACGGTGGCCTCGGAATATTGCAAAGTGCGGGCGATATCCGCATTGGATTTGCCGCAACACAAATTGTCTAGCACCTTTTTCTCCATCGCATTGAGGTTTTCGTAGGTGCTGGCAACGGGGGAGGCGTTTTTCGGCTGGGGCTGCTTATCGGAAATATATGACACGAGTCGGCTGAGTGGTTTCGGGGAAACCGCCACACCACCTGCGGCAACGCTCCTGATGGCGGTGACTAATTCTCGTGGGGTAGAGCTTTTTACTAGGTAGCCGGAGCCACCTCCGGTAAGCACTTCGATCATGGTGTTGTCGCTATCCAGCGCGGTCATGGCGATAAAGTTGGCTGGAATATTTCGCAGCCGCATTTCTTGGAGCAGGGATACGCCACTCATGGCGGGCATTCGAATTGCCGCGAGGACTATATCGACGGCCTTTTGTTTGAGTTTGTCCAATGCATCGAAACCGTCTTGGGCTTCGTCGATGATGCTGATGTCGTTTTCGCAGGATAGATAGCGTTTAATCGTTGAGATTGCGAGGGGATCGTTGTCTACCACCAAAACACGAATCGCCGCTACAGACTCGCTACACATTCACATACTTCCAATCAAGGGGTCAGTTACATGGATCAGAACGTGGCATGGGTATTAACGTGTCTGTTCGCGATGCATTTGGTGCGAGAATAACTCATTGTCATCGGTAAAGTGCCTTTCGCTGCGCGGAACACCAAAATGGCTGTGGGCTCGATCGAAGCGTTCGCGAAGCAATGTTACATAGCAATCAATAGGCGGGGGTACGTTCGCAATACAGTGCCCTAGCTGCAATGATTAAGCAGATGGTGAATTTGACGCTACCGGCCGATTTTTACATATGTGCTAGCGCGAGGAATAGCGCAATCCAATAAGCAGTCTTTGTTTATACAGCTCACGCGTTCGGTACTCATTGTGGTGGATATTGGGTCGCCCTCGCCCGCTCGCAAACTCTTTTCGAATCGCATAAAATCCCCACAAAGGCGATTCGTACGGCCGCGAGAGTACCGTTAGTTGTTGATCGCGTCGGGGGTGTTTTCGCCCATCTCGGTTGCCCATGCGAGGCGCCCCGCGACGACCTGCCCAAGGCTCAACCCGCCATCGTTCGGCGGCACCACGCGATGGGTGAGCAGTTCGATTCCTTGGAGTTCTTCCCGCAGCAGCGTGACCAGCACCTGATTTAGCGCGCAGCCGCCGCTCACGCCCACCACGGATTCCCCTGATTTGCGCAGTTCACGGGCGATGATGCGGGCGATAGCGTGGTGAAAGCGGAACGCATCTTGGGTCTGTGCAAGCTCCGTAAAGGCCGCTGCGAATGTGTGCGCGCCGCTGGGTATTCCGGAGGTCGCCTGTTGCTCGAACCACATCGCTGCCTGAGCCTCGTAGGTCACTTCGAGCTCGGGGTTGAGCAGTATCGCGGCGGCGTCGAAAATCCGCCCCAAGGAAGTCGATTCCACCACACCGAAACCTGAACGTAATTGCGATTCAACCAGTGGGCTGTGGTGGGGTAGATCCAGCCCCCATGCGTGCGCCAATCCGTGCAGTACCCGCCCCGGCTCGGTGACGGCGAGATCCCCGCCTACCAGCGGAAACTTTGGCACGTGCCAGAGGCGCTCCCAGGTCGCGCCGGAAACCCGCAGGATTTCGCCGCCCCAAATGGTGCCGTCGGTGCCATAGCCCGTGCCGTCGAGAGTTGCCACGACACCGCTGGTCAGACCGTGTTCCGCAAGTAGGGAATAGGCGTGCGCCGCGTGATGCTGCACTTGGAGTAGGGGCACATCGTGGGCATCGCAATAGCGTTCGGCCCATGCGGTGGTGGCGTAGTTCGGGTGCAGATCGCACACCACGAGCTTGGGCGCGCTGCGGTGCATGCTCAGCAGCTGTGCGACGGCGCGCTCGAAAGCTTGTTGGGAAGCCAGCGAGGCCATTTCCCCGACGTGGGCTGAGATATGGGCGAAACCTTCCACCGCCAAGGCGAATGTATTTTTGAGTTCACCGCCAACCGCTAAGACGGTCGGGCCATCGCCGATCGGGATCGGCAGGGGAGCCAGCCCCCGGCTGCGGCGAACTGGCGTGTCCCCGCGCAGCACAGAATCCTCGACGGGGATATGGATATCCCGATCGTGCATCAGAAACGCGTCCGCAAGGTGGCCGAGCTTCGCCCGCGCATCCTCGTTTGTGTAGCACAGTGGTTCGCCGGGTGCATTGCCGGAAGTGGCCACCAGCGGCATGGTGACCAAAAGCTCGTGCAGCGGCGTATAGGGCAACATCGTGCCCACTTCCCGCAGGCCAGGGGCGATCCCTTCGGGGACCTCGCCGGGGGCGATGCGAATTGGCCGCACGGGGTCCTCGCTCCCGTCAAAGGGGACCATCAGTGCGAAGGGTTTTGCGGGGCGTCGCTTCCGAGCCCGCAGCTCGGCGACGGCAGCGGGGTTCGAGGCATCGCACATCAGGTGGAATCCGCCGAGCCCTTTCACCGCCAGAATTTTGCCCGCCGCAAGGAGCTGCTGTGCGGTGCCGATCGGGGCGTCGAAAAGCAGTTCGCCAGCGTATTCGAGCCATAGCTTGGGCCCGCAATCCCAACAGCTGATCGGTTGTGCGTGAAAGCGCCGGTCTGTGGGGTCGGAATATTCGGCGGCACACGCGGGGCACATCGGGAATTTCCGCATGGTTGTGTGCGGCCGGTCGTAGGGGAGGTCGGTGATAATGCTGAGCCGCGGGCCGCAATTTGTGCAGGTAATAAAGGGGTACCCAAAGCGCCGGTTATTAGGGTCCAACATTTCACGCCGGCAATCCGCGCACATGCCCACATCCGGTGGAATAAAGGTACGCGAGGTATCGCTGCGTTCGGAGGCGACAATGCGAAAATTGTCCTCCTCTTTGCACGCAATCTGGTCTTTCGTAATTTCAATGACGTGCGCAAGCGGCGGCAATGTGGCTAGCAATGTATCCACGAATTCATCGATTGTTTCGGCGCTGCCTTGAACCTCGATAAACACGCTGGAATCATCGTTTCCGCAAAATCCGGAGACGTCGAAGCGCGCGGCTGTTTGCGCAACGTGCGGGCGGAACCCCACGCCTTGCACAACGCCTCGCAGCACAAAGCGCATTCGAATGATTCCCATATTCACCAATCGTAATCGCTGCCCGCCCCGCGACCACGCAAAAGGCCGCCCGCTGACCTTGCCAGAGTCATTGTGATAACTTACACAGTTATTAAGGCCACACTATTGATAGCGTATGGTTTATGTTGAAACCCAAAACCATGCCACGTTTTCGGCAGGCCTTGGCGCTGCTAATTTCGCTCTGCGTAGCGTTTGTGTTGTGCCCAACGCCGTTCGCGAATGCGGCCGAACAGCCCGCCACCGCCGTGATTATCGACGCATCCGGTTCCATGCTGGCCGAAGATGCGGGCGGGCAGACGCGCATGGATGCCGCTAAGGAGGCGACCCAAGCCCTGATCCGCGAGCTTCCATCCGAACAGAAGCTCGCATTGCTCACCTATGGGACGGAAACCGGCAGCGGCGATGAGGAAAAGGAAGCGGGCTGTCGGGACGTTCGTACGCTAGTTCCATTAGGCGGCAGCCGCGAGGACATGGCGAACCAGATAGGCGGCCTGAACCCGCGCGGCTACACGCCCATCGGGGCGTCGTTATTGCAGGCAGAACGGGAACTGCCCAAGGAAGGGCCGCGGCAAATCGTGCTGGTCTCGGACGGCATTGATACCTGCGCGCCGCCGCCGGTGTGCGAGGTGGCCAAACAGATCCGCGCCCGCGGCGTCGACGTGGTGATCAATGTGATCGGCCTGAATGTGGATGAGCAGGCCCGCGCGGAATTGCAATGCGTGGCCCAAGCGGGCGGCGGGACGTACGCGGACGCGAAGGACGCGGCGTCGTTAACAGAACAGCTGGTGTTGAAATCCACGCGTAGCCTGCTGAAATACGAGCCCGGCGGCACCCCGGTTAAGGGCACGGAAACCCCGGAAAATGCGCCGCTGCTTGAGGTTGGCGGGCTGCAGGACGGGAAACCGGACCCCACGCATTACCTGGATACCAGCGTTGCGGATAAGCCGCTGACGTACAAGATAAACCTGCAGGCCGGCGAACGGGTCATGCTGAATTATGTGATCTTCCCGCCGGACGTAGCAGGCAATAACGTCGGCTCGTGGTCCATTTCGCGAGTGGAAATCCGCGATGCGAACGGCAATCTCTGCACGGACGATAGGGACCACAACAACGCATCGAATTCGTTTGATAAGCCGATGACTGGCTTTGCAATTTCCGCCGCCCCAGGCAACTCGGCCACGTCCAAGAATTGCGAGCCGGGGGATTTTTACATCAATATTACGCGCGAAAATCATTTCGAAAACGCGGCGGAATTGCCCATGGAATTTATGCTGTGGAAGATCCCCGAGGCCACCACCGACGCCACCCCAGACACCACCACCGCCACCAACACCACCGCCCCCGCATTGGATTTCGATCTCTCCGATGCCGCAGGTAGCGTGCCCAGTGCCCGCGGCCCGAGTCATGCGCAGCTGGTCCAGCCCGGGGTGTATGACGCTGAGATCGTCCCCGGGGAAACGCTGTGGTTTAAGGTGGATGTTCAGGAGGGGCAGCAATTGCAATTAAAGGTGCAGGCCCCGCCGATTGATATTGAGCCGACCCGCAATAACGTCACCGCCGGCCTGTTGCGGGATTTGAAAACCACGGTGTTAAGCCCGGTGTATTCCGAGGTTGCTGTTCGCGGGAATAAAGGCGGCGAAACTTGGTCCGATATAGAGACGGTAACTTTGAGCCCAACCGAAGAAGTGAAGGCGATGATGCAAACGCCGCCGCTATTGTGGGGCCGAACTTCGGGCGCGCACGAGTTCCATGGCAATGGTTTATCCGGGGAACAATACGTGGGTATTCGCTATAACACCTTCTATCGATCCGCAGATGAAAGCACACAATCCTTCCCCGTGAAATTCAAGCTGGGAATTGAAACTTTGGGCGAGGCCAGGGAGCGGCCGGCGTTTACGTATTCGCACTCGTCGGGCACGGCGGCGTCGACAAGCACGGAGCATGCGAGTACGGCAGCAAGCACGCAAACCAACCCCAGTTATAGCTTAATTTCAAAGGTGTTATTGGGTTTGCTGGGCGTGGGTATTTTCGCCGCTATTGTGCTTGGCGCATTCCTGTTATTGCGGCGTAAACATTAATGTTGTTTTGCGCGCGAGGTAGGACTTCTACTTTGTTACGCTGTACACATGCTGAGTTCGAAAGGCGCGTTTTGGGCGCGCCAATCTGTGGCGTTGGCGGCATCCGTGGGCTCCGTGTGTGCGCTGACCATAGCGCCGCCCGCCGTTGCCCAGGACGTTGCCCCCGCTACCGCGGTGATTATCGACGCCTCCGCCTCACTGCTCGTAAACAACCTCGGCGGCCCCGACCCCATCGACGCCGAACGGCAGGCTATAACGGGGTTACTTGAGGAACTACCCCCGGAACAGCAGCTCGCCTTGGTGGCATACGGCACGGAAACCGGCACCGCCCCGGAGGAACGGGAGGCCGGCTGCCGCGATACCCGCATCGTGATGCCCCTCGGGGGTGATCGTGTGGCCGCCAGCGACCAGGTGCGGGAGCTGAATCCGCGCGGGTACCGGCCCCTAGGGGAGGCCTTGCTCGCGGCCGAACGGGAGCTACCCCCGGATGGGCCGCGCCATATTGTGCTGGTGGCAAACGGCGCGGATACCTGCGCCCCGCCGCCGGCGTGCGAGGTGGCCAAGGAGATCCGCGGCCGCGGCGGGGACCTGGTGATCAATGTGATCGGCCTGAACGTGGATGAGCAGGCGCGCGGGGAGCTGCAATGCATCGCACAGGAGGGCGGAGGTTCGTACGCAGATGCGAGCGATGCGGAGTCGCTGCGCAAGCAACTCGTGCTGAAATCCAGCCGCGTGCAACAGAAATACAAGGTCGGCGGCGTGCCGGTGAAAGGCACCCGGGAAGCCAAGGATGCGCCCCGGCTGGACCTTGGGGGTTTGGACGGCGGCGGCAACCCGCAGCCCACGCACTACCAGGACGTGCTCCCGCGCAACGAGCCCCTGCATTACAAGGTGAAGGTGGAGCCCGGCGAGCGTTTTATCGTCGGGTTTATCACCCCGCCGCCGGCAATCGCGGGCAATGACGTGGGCATTTACATGAACCAAAAGATAGATATCTTCGATTCCACCGGCCGCGCCTGCGCCGAGGACCAGTGGGTTTCCTCCATCGCGGACGGCTTTAGCAAACCCTCCGCCGGGTTTACCGTGTCCAAGGATGTGGATGAAAAGGACCTGTTCGCCTGCAAACCCGGCGAGCTGGATGTGGTCATGTCCCGCGAGGGGGCGCTCGGCGCGGAAACCGAATTGCCGGTGGAATTTAAGCTCTGGCGGTTGCCCCATGCGGAGCAAAAAACCGTGATGCCGCAGACCAGCGCGGAAAGTGCGCAGAGCACTTCGGATACCGCGCAGCTGAGTTTATCGGAAACGCCGGGGGCTGGTGGGGCGTCGACAAGCGAAACTACGGTGCCGAACCTGGAAATCGGCAATTCCGTCGGGCCAATCGCCGCTGCGGCCGGGCCAAGCGAGGCGCCGGTGGTGCAGCCCGGGGTGTACGACGCGGAACTCGCATCGGGCGACACGCTGTGGTTTAAGGTGCCCGCCAAGGAAGGGCAGCGCGTGCAGATGAAGCTGGAAACCCCGCCCGTGGCCGCCGACACGCCCCCGGTGGAGGCCGAGGAGCCGGTGCCCCTGGAGCCGGAAGGTATTCGAACAGCTGGCGGATTCTTAGAATGGGTGTTCCTGAATCCGGTGTACGCGCCGGTGGACGCCGAAACCTTTACCGACAATCAATGGCAGCACATCACCGCACTCTTTGCCAATGCGGAACAGCCGAAACAGGCCGTCTCCGTGACGCCGCCGCTGACGTGGGACAACGCCGAGGTTGGGAAGTACGCTAAGGGTTTCCTTTCCGGCGAACAATACGTGGCCATCCGCTACAACGGTTTTGCTACCGAGGACGGGCCGCCGCTGCCGTTGCGTTTCAAGGTCGCCGTGGAGACCCAGGGCCAGGCGCAGGAAAGCCCCAGCTTTGCTTACGGACAAATGTTCGAAGACATGCCGAGCTTGCGCGGCGCCGGGGAAAATCAAGGCGTGGTCAGCTTGGTGGTCAAAGTGCTCCTTGGCATCATGGCGCTGGGCTTTATCATCGGCCTCGGCTTCGGGCTGGTCGCGCTCGTCCGCCGGAAACGCTGATTGGGCGTTGGGCGCGAACCTTGTTACGTTCGAATTGTGCATGAAGTGGCGTTGAGTACCCAGTTGGCGCAGGTGGTTTCGCGTGCCGCCGCGGGGCGTACCGTTCGCCAGGTGCGTGTCGAGGTCGGCGCTTTGCGTCAGGTCGTGCCGGAAACCCTCGCGTACGCTTGGCGATTCGTGATCCAGGACACTCCGCTGCATACCGCACGCCTGCAGATTTTGCCGGTTCCGTTGCGCCTGCAATGCGTGGCCGGCCATCTCACGGAGGTTTCCGGGGAGTTAGATTTTTCTTGCCCGCGTTGCGACGCCCCGACGCACATTGTTTCGGGCGAAGAGTTCCGCGTCGTAGACATCGACGTCGACTGAAAGGTAACAAGAACAATGGGTCGCTTCCATCGCCACGACGGTGATGACCATCACCATCATCATGGGCACGAGCACGTTCATGAGCATGAGCATGAGCACGGTGATCATTCGGGGTACGCCACCGGGCGCGAACGAATTTCCGTGCTGGAGGATATTTTTACGGAGAACGATCATTGCGCGGCGCACAATCGGGAGGCCTTCGACGCCCACCAGGTGCAGGCCGTAAATGTGATGAGCTCGCCGGGTGCCGGAAAAACCGCCGTGCTGCAGCACGTTTTGCGCGCGGCGGAGGGCAAGGTGCGCATCGGCGTGATCGAAGGTGATATCGAAACCTCCTTGGATGCCGACAGGCTCGCTGGCTTCGGGGCGCAGATTTCACTGCTGAACACCGGCAATGGATTCGGCGGGGAGTGCCATCTGGATGCGCCGATGGTGTCCCGGGCGCTGCAGGGTTTGGATCTGCACGAGCTGGACCTCGTATTGATCGAAAACGTGGGTAATTTGGTGTGCCCCGCCGAATTCGAGGTAGGCGAGCACCGCAAAGCGATGGTCTTTTCCGTGACCGAGGGTGAGGACAAGCCGCTCAAGTACCCAGTGATGTTCCGTTCCGTGGATGCCGTCGTGGTGAACAAGATTGACCTGCTGCCGTACCTGGATTTCGATATGGCCTTGTTCCGCGCGAACCTAGAGAAGGTCAACCCCGGCGTACCGGTGTTCGAAGTCTCCGCGAAGACCTCCCAAGGCATGGAGCAGTGGCTGAACTGGCTATCTCCTAAGCTCGCTGGCGAAAAGGAGTAGCTGCCGCTAGGACCAGGGCGGATAGGTTGTGAGCAATTGTTGGCCCGGGCCGATGGGGGAGCGGCCTGGGCTGGGCCAGGGCTCGGCCGAGGCCGGGATCGACGGGGCCTGGGGAGGGCCGAGCTAGGGTCGACAGGTTGCGCACAATGGCTGACCTGCGATCGTCCTGAATTTCTTCTTTGGAGCGCTCAACGAAGAATAAAAAGACGATTTGCAGCGTTTTCGGCCCAGATTCGTCCGGAATTTCTTCGTGAGACCCCCGAATGAAGAATAGAAAGACCAGCCCAGGTCGGCGGTTGCGCACAACCCATCGGCGACCTAGGCGGTCGTGTGCAACCCATCGGCGACCTAGGCGGTCGTGTGCAACCCATCGGCGACCTAGGCGGTCGTGTGCAACCCATCGGCGCCGAGGTGGTTTGGGGGCCGAAATCAGCCGACGATTTTCTGTACTCAGGCAGATTCGACATGCGGGCCGCCGCGCGGTGGTGTTTCCGCAGGACGCCGAACTTGCCCCGTTAGATCTGCCTCAGGCAGATTCGACACGGCCGATGGTTCGAAAAACTTCGAACTGCAACGTGCTTCTCGGCCTTGCCGGCAGCCCCCTCCGACCGCGCACCCACGGCCTTGCCGGCAGCCCCCTCCGACCGCGCACCCACGGCCTACCCGAGAGGGTTTAATCATTCGCCCGATTTGCAGGTTTGTTTTGTAGCAGATTCATTTTTATTCGGCCTGCATTATTCAACGCTAAGTGCCCACCACGGGGCATTTTAATTCATATCTTCCGAAACTTAGTCGCGGTCGATTGCACCCCTCCCGCAATGCCCCAATTAGTGGCGCTTCTCACAAAGGGTACCCCGTTGTGATCCCATAGACCGTTTCGGGACCGACTGCTAGCATTGAGGCAAATATCCGTCTAACTAATTCGCGTTTTTATTTTCTAGTGGAAGGCAAGCGAAATGCTGGCTTCGGTTTTGGAACCCACTTCCACAGTTGCGATTGTTCTACAAGTTGTGGTCATTTTGGCCTGCCTGCTTCGTGGAACTCACTACGGTGGAATCGGACTTGGGTTAATATCCGGTTTTGGTCTGCTGATCATGGTGTTCATCTTCGGCTTGGAGCCGGGCGAACCGCCTGTATCGGTCATGTTGACCATTATCGCGGTGATCGGCTGCGCATCCGCGCTGCAGCAATCACAAGGGCTCGACGTGATGATGCAATTTGCGGAAAGACTCCTGCGCAAGAAGCCGGAGATGATTACGATCATGGCGCCGTTGACCACGTGGACGCTGACCGTGCTCTGCGGCACCGGCCATGTGGTGTACACGATGTTCCCGATCATCGAGGACATTGCGATTAAGAAGAATATCCGTCCCGAGCGCCCCATGGCGGTGGCGTCTACGGCATCGCAGATGGGCATTACGGCCTCGCCCGTCTCGGTGGCTACGGTATCGTTGGCTTCTATCCTGGCCGAAAATGCGGGGATCACGGGAAAGGCGTTTTCAATTCCGCAAATTCTTACCGTGGCAATTCCGGCTTCCTTGTGCGGTGTTCTCTTGGCTGCATTATGGTCCATGCGCCGCGGCAAGGATTTGGACAAAGACGAAGAGTTTCAGGAACGGCTTAAAGATCAGACGTTCCGGGACGCCGTATACGGTTCCGGCGAAACGCTTTTGGACAAAGTATTTCCCCGCTCTGCCTATAATGCGGTGATTATATTCTTTGTTGCCATTGGCCTCGTTGTTATTCTCGGCGCCTTTGAAATGCTCCGCCCAGAATTCCCCGGCAAAGACGGCGGCATGGAGCCGCTTTCCATGAACCTGGTGATCCAGATGCTGATGCTGGTCGCCGGCGCGACCATCCTGATCTTCTGCCACGTGGACAATAGCAAGATCGCATCCACCGCCGTGTTTAAGGCGGGCATGACCGCGGTGTTTTCCGTGTTCGGCGTCGCCTGGATGGCGGATACGTTTTTCCAAACCCACGTGGAGGCGCTGGAGGGCAGCCTTGGTTCCGTGGTGCAGCAGGCACCGTGGGCATATGCGCTGGTGCTGTTCGTGGTGTCCAAGCTGGTGAATTCGCAGGCGGCGGCGTTGGTGGCTATCGCCCCGATCGGCCTGCAGCTAGGCGTGGCGCCGGAGGTGCTGGTCGGGTTCTATGGCGCGGCGTATGGCTACTTTATCCTGCCCACGTACCCGTCGGATCTGGCGTGTATTGGGTTCGACCGCACCGGCACGACCCGCATCGGCCGGTTTATTATCAACCACTCCTTTATCATTCCGGGTTTGATCGGCGTGATCACCTCCTGCGTGGTCGGCAGCCTGCTGGCCCAGGTGTTTTTATAGTGAATTTGCACCCCCGAGTACCCCTATCCTGAGCAAAGGGGTGCTGCGGGGGTGAACCTATCCTGTGAGATTTGTTGCATTGTGCTGAGCGGGGACGAGCTGACCTGCAGTGATGGGAATAATATTCGTGCAGTTCGGGGCGGGGGAAGTGCAGAAATAAGGAGGAGCGCTAGCTGACATTCGTGGGTGGCTGTTCTGTTCTGGGGGCGATAGTCTGCAATCAGACGTCTTATTGGTAGGCATAAGGATGGATCGCAATGGATTTCGGCACAAGTTGGCAGGGTTCTTCCTTGCGCGAAAACCTGGAGCGGCGGGGGGTATCGCGCCGTGATTTTATGAAGCTCTGCGGCGGGCTCGCAGCTTTGTTCGCGTACGGTGTTCCGGAGGTTCCGAAAGCCCATGCGGAAGAGATATCCACCCAGGCCCAGGAGATCGCCGATAAGCTCGGCGCGGTGGAGAAGCCGAACGTGGCGTGGCTGCAATTGCAGGAGTGCACGGGCTGCATGGAGTCCGTGTTGCGTTCGGGCGGCACCACCGTGGAGGATTTGGTGCTGGGCATGCTGAGCATGAACTATAACGAGCTGGTGATGGCGGCTTCCGGGGAGGCGGCGGAGAAGGCGTTGCATGACCTGAACGAACAGCCGCATATTTTGGTGGTCAACGGTTCTGTGCCGGTGGACGAGAACGGCGTGTTTTGCATGATTGGCGGCAAAACGGCTGAGCAGGTGCTTCGCGACGCCGCGGCCAACGCCACTGTGATCCTCGCGGTGGGCGCCTGCGCGGTGTATGGTTCGGTGCAGGCTGCGCGTCCGAATCCGACGGGCGCGGTGGGGGTGGATGAGATTATTCGGGATAAGCCGGTGATCAATGTGTCCGGCTGCCCGCCGATCGGCGAGGTGATCACCGCCACCATTACGTATGTGCTCACGCATGGCACGGCGCCGAAGGTGGATGCGGAGGGGCGTCCGTTGTTTGCCTAC
Organism: Corynebacterium canis; assembly: GCF_030408595.1. Classification (NCBI taxonomy): domain Bacteria; kingdom Bacillati; phylum Actinomycetota; class Actinomycetes; order Mycobacteriales; family Corynebacteriaceae; genus Corynebacterium; species Corynebacterium canis. The sequence continues at coordinate 685,261 of NZ_CP047080.1, forward strand.
GATCAGCGCATCCACGATTCCTGCCCGCGGCGTGCGCATTTCGACGCCGGGCAATTCGTCCGTTCCTTCGACGATGCGGGCGCGCGCAACGGGTGGTGCCTCTATGAGGTTGGGTGCAAGGGACCGTCCACGTTTAGCCCCTGCCCGATCATCCAGTGGAATTTGAAGTCTGGCTGGCCGATCGGGGCGGGGCACCCGTGCATCGGGTGCACGGAGAAGGATTTCTTTGATAAGTTCACCCCGTTCTATGCCACGTTGCCGCATGTTGTGGGCGTGGGGGTAGAAGCGAGCGTCGAAAAGCTGGGGTGGGGTCTTGTTGGTGCCGCTGCTGCGGGTGCGGCTGTCCACGCGGGCATTACGGCCGTGCGGAAGTCGCGGCACCGCGAGGATGAAGAACTTTTGGCGGCCTTCGGCGAACCCGTGCCGCTGCCCATGCCCACCGTGCCTGGAAAGGAAACTGAGCAATAATGGCCGAACGCGTTGTCATTGACCCGTTGACCCGGATCGAGGGGCACCTGCGCATCGAATTGGAACGCGAAGGCGATTCCATTGCGAAGGCGTGGAGCGAAACCACCCAATTCCGCGGCATCGAAACCATTGTTGAGGGGCGCGACCCGCGCGATGTGTGGGCGTTCGTCGGACGTATCTGCGGCGTGTGCACCGGCACCCACTCCGTCGCCTCGATCACCGCGGTGGAGGATGCCATCGGGTCGAAGCCGCCGGTGCAGGCGCAGCTGATCCGGGATCTGGTGATGGCCAGCCAGGAGGTGCACGACCATGTGGTGCACTTCTACCACCTGCACGCGCTGGACTGGGTGAACGTGGTATCGGCGGCGGAGGCGGACCCGGCAAAGGCCGTGGAATTCGCAAAGTCTATCGGATCCAAGTGGGTGGGCAATTCCGAAGAAAAGTTCGCCCGCGTGAAGGAGACGCTGCAGGGCGTGCTCGCGTCCGGGCAGCTTTCCATTTTCACCGGCGGGTATTGGGATCACCCGGATTACCGGCTGCCCCCGGAGGCGAACCTGATGGCGGTTTCGCACTACCTGGATGCGCTGGAATTCCAGCGTTCAATTATCCGGGTGAACACCGTGTTTGGCGGCAAGAACCCGCACCCGAACTTCCTGGTCGGCGGCATGGCGTGCTCCATCGATCCGAATAAGTCGGAGACGGTGAACCAGGTGCAGCTGGACCAGATCGGCTCGTGGGTCGATGAGATCGTGGACTTTGTGGAGCACTGCTACTATCCGGACGCGGTGGCCATTATGTCCGTGTACAAGGATTATTTTGATATCGGGGCCTCCTCGCCGAATTTCTTGGCGGTGGGCATGTCTGGGACGCGGTATGCGGGGGACGTCGATAAGCAGCCCGTGTCTAACACAAACAGGTCGGTGAAGCCGGGCGTTATTTTGGACGGCGACTACACCAAGGTGCACCCGCTGGAAATATCCAAAATCCGCGAATACATTTCCTCCGCCTGGTACGTCTACCGCGACGGCGATTCCGCTGGCGTGCACCCCGCGGTCGGCGAGACGAAGGTGAAGTACACGGGCCCGCAGCCGCCATACACGTGGCTCGCCGACAACGATAAGTACACGTGGTCGAAGGCCCCGCGTTACGACGGCCGCCCGATGCAGGTCGGCCCGATCGCTCGCGTGCTCTCCGCCTATATCCAGGGCGAGGAACTGACCAAAAAACTCGTCGACGAGGCGGCGGCGAAGCTGGGCATCAAGGTGGAGCAGCTGAATTCCACGGGCGGCCGAACCTTCGCACGCGCTGTCGAGGCGATGACCAATGCGCACCACCTTTCGGAAGAGTTGCTGCCAAAGTTTATTGAGGGCCTGCGGCACGGCGACTACAACGTGTTCGACCCCACCAAATGGGAGCCCTCCTCGTGGCCGCACAAGGCGGATGGTTTCGCCCTGCAGGAGGTGGCGCGCGGTTGCCTGAGCCACTGGGTGAGCATCGAAGACGGCAGGGTGCGCAACTACCAGGCGGTGGTGCCAACTACCTGGCTGGCCGGCGGGCGCGACCCGCAGGGCAATATGGGGCCGTACGAGGAATCATTGGCGGGCAATGGAAAGCACCCGCTGGTGGACCCCGAACAGCCATTGGAGGCGCTGCGCACCATTCACAGCTTCGACCCGTGCATGTCCTGCGCAGTGCACATCATGGACGAGGACGGAAATATCCAGGTGCAGGTGGTCACGCCATGAGCACCAAAGTGATTCGCGTGGCCACCAGTTACCCCGTGCGCAAGCTCAGCCCGGGGCGGCTGCTGGCCATGGCGGCGGTATCGCCGGAAGGGTCCCAGGATCCGGTGGATATGGCGCTGGACGCCTCGCTGAAAGTGAACCGCCCCGATATTACGCCGACGTTTACCAGCGATTTTAGCCCGGCCAGGCCGCAGCGGAAATATTCGCTGGCGCAGGTGGAGCTGCCCCAGGTGGGGCACGTGATGGTGATGCGGGGCGACCTGCAGGCCGTCATGGAGCAGGCGAATATGACGCGCGAGGAGCGCGCCTTGATCGTCCGCAACGCCGATATCCAGGACAAGGCGGGGCGCCGTTGCCTCGCCGTGGCGCGCGCGGATATCGCCCCCGATGGCACGGTGGGGGAGTACTACATGGAAGGGTTTGTGGCGCTTTCGCTGGAAAACCCGCAGGAGCTGGCCTCCAATGTTGCCGCGAACCCCAATGAATGGGTGCGCGTAAATATCTGGTCCGCCACGCTGCGCTTCCAGCACTGGGCGAACATGGTGCTGATCGTGCTGATGAGCCTTTCCGGGTACTACATCATGCGCCCGTTCTTCGGCCCGGCGGCGGAGGCCGGCCCGGACGTTGGCTATCTCATGGGGTGGATCCGGATGATCCACTATGTGTCGGCGTTTTTGTGGCTGGGGCTCGGGTTTTCCCGGCTGGTGTTGAGCTTTACGGCGAAGGACCGGCAGCTGCGGTGGCGTTCGCTGTGGCCGCTGAATTCCAAGGAGGACGTGAAGAACCTGTGGGGGACCATGCAGTACTACATGTTCCTGCGCAAACACGGCCCGCTGTACTTGGCGCATAACCCGCTGCAGCAATTGTCCTATACGGGCATCTATGCGATGTGCTTTATTCAAATGCTTACCGGGTTGATGCTGTACGGCCTGTATCACCAGGACAATATGTTCTGGATGCTGGTTTCTTACCCGGTGCACTGGTTTGGCATTCCGGTGATCCGGCTGATTCACTCGCTGATCATGTTTATCTTGTGGGCGTTCGTGTGGCTGCACGTATATTTGGCCATTCGTGCGGACGCCTTGGAGCGCCACGGCGGCGTGTCCTCCATGTTTAACGGTGGCGTGTGGTTGCGCCGCGGCGCCCGCCCCGTGGATGCCCCGGAGATCGGATGATTGTCCTTGGCATTGGCAACCCGATCATGGGCGATGACGGCATCGGCCTGGCCATTATGCGGCGGTTGCGCGCGGCCGCGGATGCGCCGGTGGATGACCTTGATTGGGTGCCCAGCCGGCACAGCGTCGCAGCCGAAGATACTGTCGAATTCATCGATGGCGGCACGAGCGGCATAGAGCTGCTTCCGGTGATCCAACAGGCCGAAGATTTGATCGTTTTGGACGCCGTTGCCGCCCCCGGTGCCGCCCCCGGTACGGTGGTGGTGCTCGAGGGCGATCAGGTGCCGCGCCTGCTTAATTCCAAGTTGTCGCCGCACCAGGTCGGCCTGCTGGACCTGCTGGCCACGGCGAAGTTATTGGGCCACGAGCCGCGCCGGGTTGCGGTGGTGGGTATTGTGCCCGCCTCTGCCGAGCTCCACGTCGGGCTTAGCGACGCCGCGCAAAACGCCCTCCCGAACGCGGTTGCGGCCGCGCGGGAGGTTATGGATCGGTGGCGAGATCCACATAGGTGATCTCGAATTCCCGCCCGTGGCGCAGGTCCGCGGTCGGGGTGCCACACGCCGGACAGGTCAATGCGAAAAATTCATCGATTTCCTGCTCGCAGGCACAGCTGGGGCAGAACACGGTGGCGGGGATGAGCTCTAATACGAGTTCGCCTTCGCCGACCACCTGCCAGGCGGCGTAGAGGGCGTCTTCGACCACGCCCGAGCGGGTGCCTACCCGCAGTGCGACGCGTAGAATGGGGCGGTCACCAGCGGCTTTCTTTGCGGCGCCGATGACACCAGTGAGCAGGCCAAGTTCATGCACACTCTCATTATGGAAAGGCTTTAGCCATGAGTACAACCTTGCGGCTCGACCACTTTCTGGACCCGTTCGAGGCCCGCGTCGTGGTCACCGAGCACGGACCTAGGTTCGACCTTTCCGCCCTGCCGCGGCTGGACCATATGCTGCTTGGCCGCAATGTGCTTGAGGTGCCCGATATAGTGAAGCGCCTGTGCGGGATTTGCCCGGTGACGCATCACTTGGCGGGCATGCGCGCCCTAGATAGCTTGTTCGATGCCCCGCCCCCGCCGGCCGCCCGGAACGTGCGCGCGCTGCTGCATTATGGCTCGGTGCTGGACGCCGTGGCCCCTAAGCTATTTGGCCACGCGCCGGAGCGCGCCGTGGAGCTCAAGCGCTTTGGCAAGGCGGTGTTGGCGTTAGCGGGCTGCCCGGGGCATTTCCCGGACGTGGCGATCCCCGGCGGCGTGCGGGAGCCGCGTCTTGGGTCGCTCGAGGTTCCCGAACCTGTGTTCGTTCCTGATTTGGATTGGGAGGATGGTTTTACGGGCCTTTCCCTCCGCCTGGAAACCGAAGGTGAGTTCGACCCGCTCGGTGGCTGGTTGTCCACGGGCGAACCCGTCGCCGAATGGCCGCAGCTGATTACCGAGACCGACCCCGACCAGCCCGCCCCGCGCCCGCTCTACCGGGGTCGCCCGTACCGCGTGGGCCCGCTGGCGCAATTCGGTTCCATGCACCCCCTGGCCGCGCAAGCCACCCAGCTTAATCACGCATTAGCCCAGGTCAAACGCCTTCTCCGCGCCGATTATTCCGGCCCGTGGGTCACCCCCGGCAGCTTGCGCGACGGCACCGGCGTGGGGCTTGTCGACGGCCCCCGTGGCATCCTCGCCCACGTATATACGGCCGCCGATGGGGTGCTGGTTTCTTGCCAAATCCTGACGCCGACCGCGCAAAACGAACCCTGGTTGGCGGCTATGCTCGGTGCCCTTGATCCCGAGGCGGCGATTCGCGCCGCCGATCCGTGCCTGCCCTGCACCTCGGCCCCGGAGGGCCAAATGAACGTTAGGACCGTCCCATGTGCCTAGGAATCCCCGCGAAGATTATCGAAATTACGTCCGGACCGCTGCCTCATGCGGTGCTCGATTTCGCAGGCCAAAACCGCGCCTGTTCCTTGGCGTATGTCCCCGAGGCTCAGGTCGGGGACTATGTCCTCATTCAGAACGGCTTTGCGATGTCTATTATGGATGAAGCGTCTGCGCTAGAGTCATTGGCCACAATCGAAGAATTCAACCTAATTCAGAGAGATCTATAAGTTCTTAGCTCCGGGTGGAGTTCTATAGGATCTGCTCCACCGAAAGGAGTTTGTATGACCCAACGCAACCCCTTCCGACCGAGTTTCGGCGTTTCGCCCCTGTATTTGGCTGGCCGCGAGGAATCCCTGCAGGACTTTCGCCTCGGATTGGCAGAGGGCCTCGGCAGCCCCTATCGCGCGCTCCTTGTTTCCGGAGCTCGCGGCATCGGCAAAACTGTGTTCCTCAATGAGGTTGAAGACGTAGCCACCCAAGCCGGATGGGTGGTGGCCCGCGCCTACCCCGACGCTCACCTCGTGGATACCCTAGTGGACTCCACCATTCCCAAAATCATGAAAAGTCTTGGGGAAACCGGCAGCAAGCACAGCTTTACCGGCGCCTCCATCGCGGGCATCGGTTCAATTTCTACCTCTGTCCAAGCCGCCGAGCAGCCCGCGCCCACCCTGATTTCCCGGCTCCGCGAACTCGCCACATTCGTACGCAAGTACGAGGCCGGGGTGCTCGTTACCGTGGATGAGGTGCAAAGCGCCGACCCCGAACTCATGCATCAGCTGGCCACCGCCGTCCAAGACCTAATCCGCGACGAGTTCGATATTGCGTTCGTGGCCGCCGGCTTGCCGCTGGGCATTCAGCAACTCCTCCAACACGATGGCACCACCTTTCTGCGCCGCGCCGAACGCGTGGAACTCGCGCCCGTGACCATTCCCGAGGCCCGCCAGGCGATCGTGCATACCGTCCACGAGGGCGGCAAAAGCATTACTGACGACGCCGCGGACGCCGCCGCCGAGCTCAGCCAAGGGTATCCGTACCTCATCCAGCTCGTCGGTTCCGTGATCTGGACCTACGCCACCCTCGAACACCGAGACGAGATCACCCTGAGCGATGTGCGCGAAGCCCGCCCCCAAGTCATTCGACGCATGGGTGCCCAAGTGCACCGGCCCGCGATAGCCAATGCGCCCGATAGCCAAGTGGCCATGCTCAAAACCATGGCCACCCTTATGGACGGCGACAATCCCGTATCCACCGGCGAGCTCGCCAAGGCCCTCGGCGTGAAACCGAACGCGATATCGGTGCGGCGCGCCCACCTGCTCGCCCGCGAACTTATCGTCTCCCCCCGCTACGGTCACATCGCCTTCACCCTGCCCTATATGAAGGAATTCTTGCTCAGCACTTAACGCTGGAACGGCCCTTGCCCTCGCGCCGCCGCCGAACCCCCTAGCCACCACGGCCGTAACAAGCGCCCCAGCTTCACAGCTAAAGAAGTGCACGTCCCATACGATCCCACATACCCCCGCACACCCTCGTACCCCCGCCCGCGAAATCTGCCTGCGTTACCTGCCGTGTCAGATGTGCCTGAGGCAGATTCGTCGCGGCTGCGTTTCCCCAGGACAACTCGGCCGAAAAATCAGGCAGATCCGGCGGAGCCAGGCAGATGTGACGGGGCCGGACAGCAGCCAGGCAGATGTGACGGGGCCGGACAGCAGCCAGGCAGATTGTACGTGGCTGGTGAGTGCGGGTTCCGGTGGTTCACAATCGATGTCGTTGCAACGTGTTCGAGGCGGCCGTGACCTATCGCAGGCACGAGTGAGCTGCCCCTGCGGCATGGGGTGGCATTTGGTACTGAGGATCTGCCTGGTTTCTTGCCGCGTCAGATCTGCCTGAGGCAGATGTAACACGGCCGTTTCGTGTTCCTGCGGAAACACCACCGCGCGCCGAGCGGCATGTCGAATCTGCCTGAGCATGGTAAATCGCCGGCCCTGAGCGCGGAAAATTCCGGCCTCCAACTCGCCACATCACCTGGCGTGACGGTGAGAATCTGCCTGCGGTGCCTGCCGTGTCAGATCTGCCTGAGGCAGATTCGTCACGGCCGCATTTCCCCAGGAAAACTCGGCCTAAAAACCAGGCAGATCTCGTGCGGCCAGGCAGATGTGACATAGCAGGAGCGCGAACAGGCAGATTTGACGTAGCTGGGGAAAGCGGGAGCTTCAGCTACGCGTAGTTTGCAGGGAGCTGCGGGCAGACGGAAGTGGCGCGGCTGGCGCGGCGTGAGAATGGGCCGGGGTGCGCCGGGTTTCGGGCTCACCGAAAAGTGTGGGCGCGCACCAATGGGGCAGGTCGGCGAGCAAGTCGCAGTACTGGGGTGGTGCAGCGAGGATTCGGCGTTAAAGTTCGGCGCTAGGATTCGCCGTAAGGATTCGGCCCGTCGGATTCGGCGTGAGGATTCAGCCGTTCGGATTCGCGTCGGGTTTTGGCGCGTGTGTGTTGGTTTCGGCGCGGTGGATGGCGCGGCGCAGGGTGGTGATCAATTCGCGGGGTTTTTGCAGTAGCCCGTGGGTGATACGCAGTGGTTCCCAGCCGAGTTCGCGTAGCCGGATCAACACTTTGGCATCGTAGTCACGTTGGCTGCGTTGGAGGTGGTGGGCACCGTCGTAGAACAAACCAACACGAATATCGGGCCAGCCGGAATCAAGCACGGTCAGCAGGGGTGTGCCGTCGTCGACTAGCGCACCGGAATCATAGATTGGGATTTGTACCTCCAGGTGTTGGCGCAGCTGCTCGGCAATCAGGCGTAGTACGGTTTCCGGGGGCGACTGGGCCCCTGTGCGGGATAGCTTCAGCAGTTTTTTCAGCTGGCGGGCGCTGAAAATATTGCGGGCGATGTCACGCACCAGCTGAAAGTTCAGTGTGGTGCATGCGCGCAGCGCGTCAATCAACTGGATGGCGCGGACTTCCCAGTTGGCAAGGTTGGGTACTTGGTAGACCCACCAGGAGTGGCGGTCGCGCTGCAGATCAATCAGGCAATCCACCAGGGCGTATTCGGGGGCGACGACCTGCATGCCGGGCAGTTCCTGGTCCGGTGTCCACACCCTGGTGCCTGGTCGCAGTCTGCGGCGGGTGGCGTCGAACACGCTGTGGCTGCGTTGGAAATTACTGGCCACATGCACGGTGATGTGGGCATCATCCACCCAGTACTTCAAACCGGCATAGGCTGCGGCGGCCCAGCCGCCGATAATGACATTCGGGGTTTGGGTGAAATGCGCCCGAGCCCGCAACATGATCGGGGCGGCAAACCCCAGGCGTTGCGGGTGATACCGCGAACCCCACTCCACCTCCCGGCTCGCCCGACAATACCCACGCGGCATGGCAAGCCGACGAGTGATGTTGATGAAAGAGGTATCAAGCAGTTTGGTGCGACGCTGAAACAAACCCATAGCACCAGGAATAACCCCAAAACAGCACAAAACCCAGGGTTTCCCCGCACACATCCCACCAACCTGTGGATAACCCCAAACAATCCACAGGCATGTAGGGTTCCAGCGGCCACAAGGTGGCGCCCAGCAGGGAGGAGGAGTATAAAGTTCATGGTTTTTGAAGCGCGATTTACCTTAAATGGAAATTCGCCCGCCGAAAAAACGTACCGAGGGGCCTGCCCTCACGGGTGACTAAGGCGAATTGGGAAAGTCGAGTTACGCGGCTATTTCCTGCTGCTGCGCCAACTCACCACGGTGAGTACGACCAATACGAGTGCCAGTGCGGCGGGCCACACTGCGGGTTCGGGGGCGAAGAGGTTGAGGATCGCTTGGATGACCGATACCACCGCGAAGAAGGAAAGGAAGCCCGTGAGGGTGTCACGCTGGAGGCGCCTCCTTGTTTCGCGGGTGGGATCGTTATCATCGCGCATAGCCCGATTCTAGCAATTACGCTTTCACGCCACCGGCCGTGAGACCAGCGACGATGCGGCGCTGGAACACCAACACCATAATCACCAGCGGGATAGTCACCAATGATCCTGCAGCCATGATCGAAGCGTACGGGAATTCGAACGAGCTGGGCCCGGAGAAGCGGGCGATAGCCACCGTAACAGGTTCCGTCGCCGTGGAGGACAATTGCTTGGCCAGCATGAACTCGTTCCACGTTGCGATAAACGCCAAGATTGCGGTGGTAAACAAGGCGGGGGCGGCGAGGGGCAGCAACACGAGCCGGAATGCTTGGCCGCGCGTCGCGCCGTCGACACGCGCTGCCTCCTCTAACTCCCAGGGAAGCTGACGGAAGAAGGACACCAGGGTATAAATAGTCAACGGCAAAGCAAAGGAAATATTCGGAATGATGAGCGCACGGTAGGTGCCAATCCAGCCGAGGTCGCCAAACAGCTGAAACAGCGGCGTGACCAGCGCAATTCCGGGAAACATTGAAGCGCCGAGCACAATGCCCGTGACAATGCCCTTGCCGCGGAAATCCAGGCGGGCCAAAGCGTACGCCGTAAACACGCCCACCAGCACCGCCAGGAAGGTTGTTACCGCGCCCACCAAGAGCGAATTGCCGATCGCGCGCAGGAAATTATTGCCCTCGTCGGTGGCCAGTGCGTCCTGGAAATTCTCCAGGGTGACGTGGGTGGGCCACGGCGTGGTATCGAAGGTGAACTGCTTATTGCGCAGGGCGGTGATCAGCATCCAATAAAACGGTGCGAGGCCCCAGATCAAAATGAGTACCACGCCGGCGTATGTGCGAACGGTTTTCATCGTTGTGCTCCTTCTTTACGGGCCTGGCGGCCGGAAACGTCGGCACCGAAGAACCTGATCATCACGAACGCAACGGCGAAAATCAGGAGGAAAACCAGGGTAGAAAGGGCGGACGCGGAATTGAAGTTATTCTGGCGCATATCGTCGACCACCAGTTGCGAAATCGTCGCCGTCGGGGAGTTCGACGAGCTGGAAATCATGATCACCGGCAGATCGTACATGCGCAGCGCGTCCAGCGTGCGGAACAAAATCGCCACCATGAGCGCGGGTTTGACCAGCGGCATGGTGATCCGCGTGAAAATCTGCCAGCGGCTGGCGCCATCTACGCGGGCGGCCTCGTATAGCTCATTGGGGATCATCTGCAGGCCCGCCAGGATAAGCAGCGCCATAAACGGGGTGGTCTTCCACACGTCGGCGATAATCACGGCGACGCGGGCCGCCCACGGGTCCGTGGTCCAATGGATACTGGTGCCTAGCAGGGAATTCACAATGCCCCTGTCGGCGAAGATAAACTGCCAGAGTTTGGCGGTAACGGCCGTGGGAATCGCCCACGGGATCAGCACCGCGGCGCGCAGGAACGCCCGGCCCTTAAACTCCTTGTTCATCACGGTTGCCATCCACATGCCCAGCACCGTTTCCATTGCGACGGTCACCACGGCAAACATTAAGGTGATGCGGACGGCGGGCCAGAAGTCGGTGGCTAGCACGCCGGGCGGGCAGGTGCCCACCACGCCGTCCGCACCCATGCAGCGCTGCGTCAGCCAGTACATATAGTGTTCCAGCCCGGCGAAGCCCCCCTCGACGAAGACGCCGGTGGTGGGGTCTAGGTGTTTATCGGCTTGGAACGAAAGCCAAATGGCCCGCAGGATCGGATAGCCAATGACGATGGCCAGCACCGTCAACGTCGGGGCAATGAGCAGAACGACTGCGCGATTCGATTTGTGAGACATTGCGCTCCTTCAGGTGCTCCTCACATACACGACTTATAGGACAACGACCAAAAGGGGAGAGCACTACACTCTCCCCTCAATCAGGCCGCAAGCTGATTACTTTGCGGCATTCGTGATAGCGGCCGTCATATCTGCTGCGGCATCGTCGATGCTCTTATCGGCGGTCAACGCCGCGTAGGCGTTATCCTGGATCGCCTTGGAAATTGCCGGATAGAACGGGCTCACCGGGCGCGGGGCCGCGGCTTCCAGCGATTGCTTCAGCGCCGGCAGGTACGGGTATTTCTCCGTCAGCGAGGCGTCGTCGTAGATGGATGCGAGCACCGGCGGGAACGCGGCCTCGGCGAAGGAGGTTTGATTTTCCTCGCTCACAATGAATTCGATGAAGTCGCGGGCCGTGGCCTTTGCCTTGGAATTCACATTGATGCCGTTGTTGTAGCCGCCGAGGGTGGACACGCCCACGCCGTCCTTGCCAACTAGCGGCTGGACCTCGAACTTATCTTTGACCGCGGAGTTATCTTCGGAAGCGTTATCGAACATGTAGGGCCAGTTGATGGCGTACGCGGTTTCGCCGCCGACGAAGGCGAGGTTCGTTTCCTCTTCCGTCGCGCCCGTGGAGGACTTGGAGATCGTGCCGTCCTTGTAGGCGTCCACCATAGCCTGCATGCCTTCCTTAGCGGCAGGCGTATCGACGTCCGGCGTCTTACCGTCTTCCTTCACCACATGGCCGCCCCATCCCTCAATGAAGCCAACGGTATTCACCGTAAGACCCTCATACTGCTTGAGCTGCAGGGTCAAGCATTCCTTGTTTTCCGGCAGCGACTTGCAAGATTCCTTGAGGTCAGCAAAGGTCTTGGGGGCTTCCGCCACCAATTCCGTGTTGCGATACAGCAACTGACCGTTCGTGTTCTGCGGGACCGCGTACAGGGTGCCGTTATAGGTGGCGGACTCGACGGTGGGCTGCAGGAGCTTGGAGGTATCCATCTCCAAATCGCCGGTCAGCGGGGCCAGCCATTGGTTCGCGGCGAAGTCCGCCGTCCAGATCACGTCGAGCGCCATCACATCGTAATCGCTGCTCTTTGCCTGCAAGGATTGAACGAGTGTTTCACGCTGGTCATCCGATTCGCCAGCGAGTTCCTTCAGCGTTACCTGCTCGTCTGGGTGTTCGGAATTCCACTTTTCGATGATCGGCTTGAGCTTGTCAGTGTCGTTCTTACCCATTGCAAAGGTAATGGGGCCACGCTCACCAGAAGCCCCGTCGGTAGACGAGGCGCCACTGCTGGTGGTGCCATCCGAGCCGCCGTCGGAGGCGCATCCGACAAGTATTGCGGCGGAGGCAAGCAGTGAAATTGTTGCTGCTGCAATGCGCTTCATGGGAATACTTCTTTCTCGTTTGGTTTTTCTGACGCAAGCGACAGAAGAAATTCACGTCCCCCCTAATGTAGTAACCCGAGTCACCCACTTGGTTAGGATGTGGGCTATTTAACCCAACTCGGGGGTGAAGCGCACGCGGCATTTTTGAAATTCACGGCAGCAGCGGAAGGCTCACACGCTCAGCGCGGGCAATCTCGTCGAGACGCGCGGCGTTGACAAGCCCGGTAACAATCACCGCGGAACCCCCGACGGCCAGCGGTTCCAATACCTGAGCGGCAAAACCAGCGTCGTCGATCCAGCCGGTAGACAACGTGCGCACCCGCGGCGGCAACGACGACGACACCAAATCAGGCAACGCCGGAGTCGGGGCATCAAACACATCGCCATACAAGCGGACCGTCGGACCAAAATCCACAACACCCGGGGGTAGCTCCCCACCCGTTTCCGCAACGCCGCGGCCCAACGGATCATCCGTAACAAAAGCCAAATAACCGTTCAAATCCCGCGCGCGCTCCGGAGAGGTAAACAACACATCCCCGGTAGGGCCGAAATGCGGCGTGATCCCCGCCGCGAACGCGCCCAACGCCAATACCGCCGCCTGCCAACTCGCCGGGAGGTCGATGCCGATGGACTCGCCTGGGGTCAGATCGAACTCATCCAACAGCATATTTGCCACCTTCGCAGCCCAATTGTCCAGCGTGGTCGCCGAAAAATCGAGGCGGGCGCCGGAGGATTCGTAATACACCGTCAAGCGGGGAGCGCTGGCATCAGATTCAAGAAGGTGACGTAGCAATTCCATGCGGCCCAGCGTATGCGAAGAAGGTGACGAGTTCACACAGTGGGTGCCAAAACCAAGACGGCAAAGACGCTGATAGGTCGGGGTAAAAAATGAGATAGGCGGCGTGGGGCTTGCGCTTGGGGTCGGGTGTTGCAGTGGTTTCGAGGGGTTAGATCGGCCGATGGTTGTCCGCGTTCAGGCAGATTCGACACGCCGGCCGTTGCGGGGTGGTGTTTTCGCAGGACGCGGAACTTGCCATGTCAGATCTGCCTGAGGCAGATCCGGCTAAGGGGGTTGGTTCGCGAAAATTTAACCCCCATCGTCTGGGAAGCGCCGCTGGCCCTGCCTGCCGATAGGTTGTGTGCAGCCGTTGACCTGCGATCGTCCGGATTTTCTTCATTGGGGTGGTCAACGAAGAATAAAAAGACGATTTGCAGCGTTTTTGGCCCAGATTCGTCCGGAATTTCTTCGTTGCACCCCCGAATGAAGAATAGAAAGACCAGCCCCAGGTCGGCGGTTGCGCACAACCAATCGGCAACTTGGGTGCCCGACCACAACCCACCGCCCAGGCGCCCGACCTATCCAATCTCCTAGTTCACGCAGCGGGGGCCGTCGCCGCCCGCGTCGAAGCTGGGGGATTCGCTCTCTTCGCTTACTGGCTCGCCGGGCTGGCCAACCGAACTCGAGGCGGTGCTGCTTTGGCCCACGGCATCGGCGTTTTCGGAGACGGGTCCGGTGTAGTCGGTGTGTACCACCACCGCCAATTCGCCGGCGGCGAGGGAGGGGGAGACACCAACGGGGACGTCGCCAAGCAGTTTTGCCAGTTCGCGGGCGGCGGGGTCGTTGGCATTCGCCGCCAACACACGAGAGTCGGTGTAAAGGCCGGCCTGCGCGTTGGTGATCTCCACGACGTTGTAGCCGAGTTCGGTAAGGTGCCCGCCCACGCGGGCGCCTTCGCCGGAGACTCCGCCCGCGTTCAGCACGTAGATATCGGCGGTGTGCTGCGGTTTTGGCTCTTGGGATTCCGCGGGGGTTTCGCTGGTGCTGTGCTCGGTGCTTTCGGTGCCGCTGGCTTCCGTGCGCTCCTCGACCGGCTTGAGCAATTGCTCGAAGAACCGGTGGACTTGCTTGGTGTCCACGGTGACCACGGATTCGCCGTAGTCGCCGACGCCATCGATGCTGGTCACCGGAATGGTTTCAAAGTGCACGTTGCCGCCCGCTAGGTTTTGCAGCTGCAGGCCGAATTGCGTGATGTCCCAGTTTTCGTCGATGGTCACACTGCGCATCACGGCGGTAGAAAGTTCGTTCAATTTGCCGGGGGAGGAGAGGGTGCCGGAGGAAAGCACTTTGTTTACCAGCGAGGCCATAAATACCTGCTGGCGCACGATCCGGTCGAGGTCGCCGCGCGGCAGGCCGTGGCGTTGGCGCACGAACGAGAGTGCGTCTGGCCCATTGAGGGTTTGCCGGCCGGCGGGGAAGTTCGCGCCGGAGAATTCATCGTAGGTGGCTTCTTTGAGGCACACGTCTACGCCGCCAACGGCGTCGGTAAGCAGGACGAAGCCGAGCAAACCCACCTCGGCGTAGTGGTCCACGGTCACGCCGGTAAGCCCCGCCACGGTTTCGCTCAAGGCGCGGCGCCCAGCGTCCTTGGCTTGGTTTTCGCGATTGGATTCGTCGGTTTCGCCCTCTTCGATGAGTTCGCCCAGGCGTTTGGCTTTGTGGTTGCCGTACACGCCGTTGATTTTCATATTGCCGAACTCGTCGTCGTGGATATATGTGTCGCGCGGGATCGAGATCGCGGTGGCGGAGGTTCCGTCGTTGGGCACGCGGATCAGCATGATCGTGTCGGTATTGTCGTTGGGTTCATCGCCGGCGCGCAGCATGGCGATTTCTTCGTCGGTGAGCGCGTTGCCTTGGGCGTCGGAGCGCGAGTCGGAGCCCACCAGCAGGATGTCGGTGGCACCGTCTTTGGCCTGCCCGGGGCGGGTATCGCCGTCGCCCAGGCCGAGGTCGCCGGTGCCGGCCACGGTTTGGCTGAGCACGCCGACGAATTGGTAGCCCATGCCGGAGAACACAAGGACCAGGGTTGACATGATTGCTAGGAGGATGCGAACGGCTCGGGGGCCTGCTTGCCGCAGCACCGCGGGTTTTGCGGGTGCGGCTTTAATGTTGCGGACGGTCCGGTACCGGTCGGTCACTGAGAATCTCCCAAAGTTACGATGGTCCTTGTTTGTATTTCTAGTTCAAGGAGTCTAAGGCATGCGTGTCGCAGTGACAGGTGGAGGCGGCCAAGTCGCCGCCGCGTTGCGTCTGACACAACCACCTCACGCTCAGGCACACTACCTTACGCGCGGTGATCTTGATATTACTGATTCGGTGGCGGTGGCCACACATCCCGCGCTGGACGTGGACGTGATTATCAACGCGGCGGCGTACACGGCCGTAGATGATGCCGAGCGCGGCGCGGAGGTAGCGCAGGCGGTGAATGCAGCCGCCCCGGGTTTTTTGGCGCAGCGGGGCCCTTACTTGGTGCAGCTAAGCACCGACTACGTGTTCGGGGGTAATTTGCGTAGACCGTTGCGTATCGACGACCCGACGTCCCCCACCACCGTTTATGGCGCAACGAAGTTGGCGGGCGAGCGCGCAGCCTTGGCGGCTTCGAACAATGTGGCGGTGGTGCGAACGGCCTGGGTCTATAGCGGGAATACGCTTCCGGAACACACGTGTTTTGTGTCCACCATGCTGCGCTTGGCGGCCGCCGGGGACGGGGAAATCCGTGTTGTTGATGATCAAATTGGCAGCCCCACCTATGCGTTGGATTTGGCCCGGGGGTTGTGGGAATTGGCGGAATCGCGGGCGACGGGCGTGTTGCATGCGGTGGGTGCGGGCCAGGCCTCGTGGTGGGAGGTGGCCCGGGAGACCTTTGCGGCGGCGGGAGAAGATCCGAATCGGGTTTTAGCATGTTCTTCTGAGGATTTTCCCAGGCCAGCGGCACGTCCGGCTTGGTCGGTATTAGACACAAGCTCATGGACCGCTGCGGGTTTGTGCCCATTGCCAGCGTGGCAAACGGGTGTAGCACGAGCGACTATGGCTAGAATCTAGTGGCTGTGAAGACTCCCATAGCCGTAATCACCGTCACGTACTCGCCTGGCAAGTACCTGAAAGACTTCCTGCAATCCGTCCCGGGCGCGACCGAAAGGCCAACGCTCGTGGTGATGGCCGATAACGGTTCCACCGATGGGGCGCCGGAGGCGGCCGTGGGTCCGGGCGTGGAATTGCTCCAAACCGGCGGCAATATCGGGTACGGCAGTGCGGTGAACGCGGCGGCAAGGGCGCTGGCGGGGCGTCGAAAAGCGGGGGAAGTGGACGGGGAGTTCTTCGTGGTGAGCAACCCCGATGTGGTGTTCGACGCCGGTGCAATCGACCGCATGATTGAGTGCGCGCGCAACCACGACACGGCGGCGGCAATCGGGCCGTATATCCGCGAGGCCGACGGCTCCGCATACCCCTCGGCGCGGGCGGTACCCACGCTGCGCAACGGCATCGGGCACGCGCTATTCGGCGCGATATGGCCAACTAACCCCTGGACGCGGGCCTATCGCGATGACGCCGATATGAGCCGGGAACGCCCCGCCGGTTGGCTCTCCGGCTCCTGCCTGCTGCTGCGCTGGGACGCCTTCGACGCCATCGGCGGCTTCGACGAACGCTACTTTATGTACATGGAGGACGTGGACCTCGGCGATCGCCTGGGGCGCGCCGGATACCTCAATATGTTCTGTCCCGCGGCGCAGATCACACACGCTAAGGGGCACGCCGCGGGGGCGCACCCCGAAATCATGCTGCCCGCCCACCACGACAGCGCCTACCGGTTCCAGGCGGATCGGCACGCCGCGTGGTGGCAAGCCCCGCTGCGCGCGGCGCTGTGGGTGGCGCTCAAAGCCCGGGCCGTGCTGGCGGTCGGCGTGGCCAAGATCCGTACCAAAACTTCCGCATGAAAGGCCCTCTTGTGACGATGAGCGATATATCTACCGTGGCGAGCAATACCGATGCCGTCATTCTCGTCGGCGGGAAGGGGACTCGGCTGCGGCCGCTGACCGTGTCCACGCCGAAGCCAATGCTGCCCACGGCGGGTGTGCCATTTTTGACCCATCTCTTGGCTCGCATTAAGGCGGCCGGGATCACCCATGTTGTGTTGGGCACATCCTTTAAGGCTGAGGTTTTTGAGGAATATTTCGGTGACGGCTCTGAGCTAGGGCTCGAAATCGAATATGTGGTGGAGAAGGAAGCTCTGGGCACCGGCGGCGGAATCAGAAACGTGTACGACCGGTTGCGGCACGATACCGTGATGGTGTTCAACGGGGACGTATTGGGCGGCACCGATCTGACCGCCGTGCTGGACACCCACGTGGCCAAGGATGCGGACGTGACCATGCACCTGGTGCGGGTGGCCGATCCGCGCGCGTTTGGGTGCGTGCCCACCGATCGGGAGGGGCGCGTGCAAGCGTTCTTGGAGAAGACTGAGGATCCGCCGACGGATCAGATCAACGCCGGGTGCTATGTGTTCCGGCGGGAGCTGATTGAAAGCATTCCCGCAGGTAGGGCGGTGAGTGTGGAGCGCGATACCTTCCCGCGGCTGCTGGAGGAAGGGCGCCGGGTGTATGGCCATGTGGATCACGCATATTGGCGAGACATGGGTACCCCGGACGACTTTGTGCGGGGCTCTTCGGACCTGGTTCGCGGCATCGCGTATTCGCCCATTTTGCAAGGGCGGACCGGGGAAAGTATCGTTGATGAAACTGCCGGCGTGAAGGACGGCGTGCTGCTGTTGGGCGGCACGGTGGTGGGGCGCGGGACCGAGATTGGTGCCGGATGTCGCCTCGATGCCACCGTGGTGTTTGACGGTGTCACGATTGAGCCTGGCGCGGTGATAGAAAATTCGATAATCGCCTCCGGGGTACATATTGGGGCCAATGCACGTATTGCCGATTGCGTTATCGGCGAAGGCGCGCAGATCGGCGCGCGGTGCGAATTGCGCAAAGGTATGCGGGTGTGGCCGGGGGTAGTTATCCCGGATAATGGGATTCGTTTTTCATCCGATGCTTAACGGGGGCTGTGCGTAGTACTGGTGGTACATAGAGTTAATTAAGCCGTATTGCCACTACATGTAGTACCCCTGCTGTTCACCCCCGCCATTGTCATTATGTGGCTGGAGTGACTGTTGGTAAAGAAGTGAAACAGAATTAGCTTGAAAATCACACATCTTTCAAAGTGGGTTGACGATCGCCTCGGAAGCAATGTGTAATCACAACTGTTCATCTCCACGCCGCTTATATAGCGCGGCATGGAACCAAAGTAACGGAGAAACTGAGGAGCGTAGCGTGGAAGATTTCGCTAGCGACGCAACTCTCCGCGACGCCACGGGCAGTGTGGATAGCTCGGCCCTTACTCTGGACGAGCTGTTTGGCTTTGTGGAGCAAGAGTGGCAGGAACAGGCCCTTTGTGCTCAAACTGACCCGGAGGCATTCTTCCCAGAAAAGGGTGGCTCCACTCGCGAAGCTAAACGCATCTGTCAAGCGTGCGCCGTGCGGGACGAATGTCTAGAGTACGCGCTGGAGCATGACGAACGCTTCGGCATATGGGGCGGGCTTTCCGAACGAGAACGCCGCCGCCTTAAGCGTCAGATAGGTTGATGTGCAAGCGTTGACAATGGCCCCGGTTTACCGCTGGTAACCGGGGCCAATATCGTGCTCGGGCAGATTCGACGCGACGGTCGGTTTCCCCTGATAGGTTGTGTGCAGCCGTTGACCTGCGATCGTCCGGAATTTCTTCATTGGGGTGGTCAACGAAGAATAAAAAGTCGATTTGCAGCATTTTTGGCCCAGATTCGTCCGGAATTTCTTCGTTAGCGGACCCAATGAAGAATAGAAAGACCGGCCCCAGGTCGGTAGTTGCGCGCAACTCATCGGCAGGCGCGGTCCGGCGCACCATCGGCAGCGCGCGGTCGGCGGCCGCACCCCATCGGCGGCGCCGCCACCACCACGAACCTCGTCAAGCGGTTTACCACTGGTAACCGGGGTCAATATCGTGTGGGGCAATGTTTAGGTGCGTGGCCAGCAACGCCACGAGTGCGGTGTGGATCAGATTCTGGCGCTCCTCCAACGTCCGGCTCCGCTGCTCGATCGGGGTGCGGAACAGCACGATGCGGGGCCGGGTGGGGTTGCCCTTGGCGTCGATGCCCGCCGGGATCACGCGGCCGAGCGGCACTTGGCCATCGGCAAACACCTCGTCGGTAAAGAATTCTATGCCATGCAGCCGCATGCGCGGCACCAGGTCAACGGCGATATCAAGATTGCCTAATTGCTGAGCGTAGCGGCGGTAAAGGGGCGCGTAGGCGTCGAGGACCAAGGCGTCGAAACGCTGGGAACGTGTGCGGTAGCGGGGAACTTGGCGGGGAAACAGCGGCCCCCGAACCCCGCGCCCATGGCGATCCCGAAAACTCCGTATCCGCATACTGCAATACTCTATTCATCTTCGCCTCAGAAACCAGTCGGGCACGCCGGGTCTTTTTATGCGCCTGTTGCGCAGCGCTTGGGAGTGGCGGGCTACCTAAAGGTGAACTTTAGGTCTAAACTCTGCACTTGTGAGCAATTTCCGACGCTGTTCCCGCCCAGGCTGCGGCAAACCCGCCGTGGCGACACTGACGTACGCCTACTCGGAGTCCACGGCGGTGGTCGGGCCACTTGCGCCCAATAGCGAGCCGCACAGCTGGGACCTGTGCGAGGCCCACGCGGCGAAAATCACGGCGCCGCTCGGCTGGGAAATGCTCCGCGTGGACGATATTGAACACGACGATGCCGATGATGACCTCACCGCGCTGGCAAAGGCCGTGCGCGAGGCGGGGCGGAATGCGAGCGGGCTGGTCTTGCAAGAATTCGACGGCCACGGCCACGCGCACGGGCAGCGGCAGCCGCGGGCGCAACGCCAGCAACGGGCGCAGCGGAACAATACGGGGACGAATCACCCGGTGCATCGTCCGAAAACACCGCCGATTCACCGGAAGGGACATCTTTTCGTTGTGCCCGACACGGAGGCCTCACCCTAGGCTTTTGCCGGAAACAAAGTAGAATGCTCGGGTATTGGTTTTCACGCACCCCAAGGAGTGTTCTATGCGTACCCGGGAATCGGTTGAGGCCGTAATCAAGGCTTATGACGTCCGCGGCGTGGTAGGTGACGGTTTCGACGCAGATTTCATGCGTGACACGGGGGCTTCCTTTGGCCGTCTGATGCGCGGGGAGGGCGCGGGCGTGGTCGTGGTCGGACACGATATGCGCGATTCCTCGCCGGAGCTTTCCGCCGCGTTTGCCTCGGGCGTGGCCTCGCAGGGGCTCGATGTGATCGCGCTGGGGCTTACCTCCACCGATGAGTTGTACTACGCTTCCGGCGTGCTCGAATGCCCGGGCGCGATGTTTACCGCGAGCCATAATCCGGCGCAGTATAACGGCATTAAGATGTGCCGATCCGGCGCGCGACCCGTGGGCCAGGAGTCCGGCTTACGCACGATTATCGACGACCTGATTAACGGCGTCCCCGCATACTCCGGCGCCGTAGGCACCATCGAAGATCGCGATGTGCTGGTTGGCTACGGTGAGTTTTTGCGCGGGCTGGTGGATCTGACCGGCATCCGCCCGCTGGTGGTGGCCGTGGACGCCGGCAATGGCATGGGCGGGCTGACCGTTCCCGAGGTGCTTAAGGGCCTGCCGCTGACCGTGAAACCCTTGTATTTTGAGTTGGACGGCACGTTTCCTCACCATGAGGCGAACCCGCTGGAGCCGAAAAACTTGGTTGACCTGCAGAAATTCGTGGTGGACACGGGGGCGGACATCGGCCTTGCCTTTGACGGTGACGCCGACCGGTGCTTCGTCGTAGATGAAACCGGTGCGCCGGTCAGCCCGTCGGCCATTTGCGCGCTGGTGGCGCGGCGGTACCTGGAAACTTACCCGGGGGCGACCATTATTCATAACCTGATCACCTCTAAATTCGTGCCGGAATCGATCCGCGCGGCGGGCGGCGTCCCGGAGCGCACCCGCGTCGGCCATTCCTTTATTAAGGCGCGCATGGCGGAGACCGGTGCCGTGTTTGGCGGCGAGCATTCCGCCCACTATTACTTCACCGAGTTCTTTAATGCGGATTCCGGGATGCTCGCGGCCCTGCATGTGCTGGCGGCGCTGGGGCAGCAGGACAAGCCATTGTCCCAGCTTATGGCCGAATACAGCCCGTATGTGGCCTCCGGCGAGATCAATTCCAGGTTGGAGTCCGCCGCCGCGCAGCAGGAACGTACGCAGGCGGTGTTGGACGCGTTTGCGCACCGTACCGAGGCCATCGATCGTCTCGACGGCGTGACGGTTGAGCTCGCAGGTACCCCCGCGTGGTTCAACGTGCGCGCCTCCAATACGGAGCCGTTGCTGCGTCTGAATGTTGAGGCGCCTACGCAGGAAGAAGTGGATTCTTTGGTGGCGGAGATTTTGGGGATCATTCGCGCCTAGGTCCGCTACTCTTGGACGGTATGGACGTCTCCGCTTCGGATGGTTCTCGCTACGACCCAGAATTCGTGCGCTTTTTCGATGTCGCACATACCGGGGCCCACGTGCGTGCCATCTCCCAATATGTCGCCGCCGGGGAATTGGCGGACCTAGAACACATGAGCGCCCGGAGCGTGATTGTGTATTCCGCCAACGCCGAAGACGCCGCCGTGGTCAACCTCGTGGTGTCCGCGCTCGAGGTGCCGTGCCCGGTGATGGTGACTTCTCGGTTCCCCTTGTTCCTTGGCCCGCTGGATATCCTGCTGGTTGCCACCGATGGTTCCCTGAACGCCGAGGAGCAGGCCACCGCCGCGCTTACCGAGGCGTCGCGACGCGGGGCGCGCGTGCTTTTGGTGCAGAGCTCCGCCGAACTGAGGGACGAAACGCGGGCCCCGGTTTTGCCCGTGCCGCCGACTGCCGGGGCCGCCCAGAATCCCGTCCGCTTGGCCTACGCGGTGGCCGCCGTGGCCCGCTCCCTGACGCTGGATAAACGCGTGGTATCGGAGGAATTAGAACGCGTGGCCGACGTGTTGGATGAGGACCTTATGGCGCTCAGCCCGCAGCGCGACCTTTCCGTAAACCCGGCAAAGGCGTTGCGATATTCCACCGCCGATGCGTGCGTGGTGCACACGGCGACCCCGGAATTCCAAACCGCCGCCGAGGTGATCGCCCGCGTGTGGCAACGCTGGGGGATCCCGTGTTTCGCCGCAGATCACACGGCGTTGCAGGCGTTGAGCCACGACAATCCAGTAAGCAACGATATTTTTCATGACCCCTTCTTGGACGATGCGCCCGAAATGCTACCCTTGAAGGTTGTTGTGTGGGGCGCCGAGGGTGCCCCTAGTGTTGCGTTTGCTTCGGCGACCTACGCGCAGCATTGCGCGGATGCAAACTTGGGTGCTTTAGCAACGGCGGCGCGTTTTATCGTGCGTGCCGCCGCCGCAGCCATCTTCGAACTTGATGAATAGGACAAACTTCGTGAAATTGCTGTCTGGTGTTATCCGTGCCTACCCTTGGGGCTCCCGCACCGCGATTGCAAGGTTACGAGGCGAACAGCCCACCTCCGCCCCGGAAGCCGAACTCTGGTTCGGTGCGCACCCGGGCGGTTCGTCGCTGATCGCCGGTACCCCGCTCATTGATATCATTGCCGCCGATCCCGCTGGCACGCTCGGCCCCCGGGTGGTTGCGGAGTTCGGGGAACGCCTGCCGTTCCTGATGAAGATCCTCGCCGCCGCCGAGCCGCTATCGTTGCAGGCGCATCCGTCCCGCGCCCAGGCGATGGAGGGGTATCAACGTGAGAATGCCGCCGGCGTTCCCGTGAGCGCCCCGATGCGCAACTATAAGGACGATAATCATAAGCCGGAATTATTAGTGGCGCTCACCGAGTTTGAGGCGATGGCGGGTTTCCGCCCGCTGTCCGAAACGTCTGTGCTTTTCGACGCCCTGGCTTGCCCAGCGTTAGAACGCTACCGCAGCATGCTTGTGGGGGATCCGGCGGAGGAGGAATCTAACCTTCGGGCGCTGTTTACCACCTGGATCACCATTCCCACCACCGCCCGCCACCAGCTTATCGACGCGCTAGTGGAGCGCGCCCGCGACCATCTTTCCAGCACCTCGGAATGCGGCTGGATTGAGGAGGCCTGCAAAAACCTGTTGGCTTTGGCGGACCGCTACCCGGGCGACGTCGGCGTCCTCGGTGCCTTGCTTTTGAATAAGCTCACGCTGCAACCGGGCGAGGCAATCTACCTGGAGGCGGGGCAGCTTCATGCCTATGTTCACGGCATGGGCGTGGAGATCATGGCCAATAGCGATAACGTATTGCGCGGCGGCCTGACCTCGAAATACGTCGATGTTCCCGAGCTGGTCAAGGTCCTTGACTTCCACAGTTTGCGCCGCGTGGTCCGGCACCCTGAGTCCGACGACTCCGGCTGGGACCACTACCCGGTTCCCATCGACGAGTTTTCCCTCGCCGCCACCACGCTGAACGCCGACGAATCCCGCGCCTTTGCCATCACCGGCCCCACAATCGTGTTGTGCACTAACGGCCGCGCGTTGGCCCGCAGCGGCGCCGAAGAGCTCACCATTGGCCCCGCCCAAGCCATCTGGCTGCCCGCCGGTGCGGGCTCGGTGGAGCTCATCAGCCAACACCCCGGCACCCAACTCTTCCGCGCCACCGTCTAACGAGCCTACGTCCACGAATCTCAGGCCGTTTCGGAAACCACTTCCGCACCTCGAACCGCTCGCGCAAAGTTAGAAATATATCGAACCATCCGCCCTGTCAGATCTGCCTCAGGCAGATGTAACACGGCGGTTTGGCGCTCCTGCGGAAACACCACCACTCGGCGACCGCCGTGTCGAATCTGCCTGAGCGCGGAAAACCATCGGCCGATTCCGGACCCCAAGTCACCCCAGCGGCAGTAAGTTGTGCGCCACCGCCGAGGTCACCGATGAGTTGTGCGCAACCATCGACCTGGGGCTGGTCTTTCTATTCTTCATTGACCACCTCAACGAAGAAATCCCGGACGAATCTGGACCAAAAACGCCGCAGCTCGTCTTTCCATTCTTCGTTGAGGTGCCCAATGAAGAAATTCCGGACGATCGCAGGTCAACGGCTGTGCACAACCTATCCGGAGCCGCACGCGACCTATCGGCGGATCACCCGCGGCCCAGTCACACAAGGCTTTTTCGTGCGGTCGAGTTCGAACTTTCTCGAACTAACCCCCTTCGCCGGATCTGCCTCAGGCACATCGAACACGGCCGTTTTGCCCACCTGCGGAAACATCCCTCCGAACGCCCCGGCATGTCGAATCTGCCTGAGCGCGGAAGACCATTGGCCGATTTCGGACCCCAAGTCATCCCAGCGGCAGTAAGTTGTGCGCCACCGCCGAGGTCACCGATGAGTTGTGCGCAACCGCCGACCTGGGACTCGTCTTTCTATTCTTCATTCGGGGGTCTTACGAAGAAATTCCGGACGAATCTGGGCCAAAAACGCTGACCAAAAACGCCGCAGCTCGTCTTTCCATTCTTCGTTGAGCGCTCCAAAGAAGAAATTCAGGACGATCGCAGGTCAACGGTCGTGCACACTCTATCCGGAATCGCACACGACTTGTCGGTGGAGGCTGCCGGGAGAGCATTCCCAGACGATACGGTTCGAACTTTCTCGAACCAACCTCCTTAACTGGATCTGCCTCAGGCACATCTCACAGGGCAAGTTCGGCGTCCTGCGGAAACACCACCGCGCGGCGGTCGGCGTGTCGAATCTGCCTGAGCTCGGATTTTGCGGAGCTTGTGGGGCGTGGGGCGCGGCAGGAAGGTTTTGGACAAACGAAACCCGCCTCCGATTGGATCGGGGCGGGTTGAGGGCTTTAGTGACGCGGGTTACTTATCGGAATCGGTGTTCCTAGACGGCTTCAAAGTCTTGGTTTCCTTTGCGCTTTGTGTGGACTGCTCATCCCGCTTTGCACGCTCGCGCTTGGCCTTATCCGACGTGTCCTGTCGTTCCTCTTCGCGTTCTTTTTCTTCGCGTTCCTTTTCCTCGCGGGCCTTCTTTTCTTCCTCGGTCTCGTCCGGATTGGGCTCGCCCGTGGGTTCCTTATCTGCGTCGACGTCAAGGTCCGTGCCATTGGGCTCGGGGGCTTCGGGCTTAGGGGTAGACGTCTTCGGGGTGGAAGGCTTCAGCAAATCCAACACGCCGAACAGGCCACGGCGTTCGCCAACGAGAACGGCGTCGCCGCCGTTGCCACCGGCGTCACCGTTGTCGGCGTCATCATCGTGGATGATGACCTCGTGTTCGGTGGTCTGTGCCGGAGGCGCTGGAGGATCCTGTGGCGGAGCCGGGTTCGGTTCCGGTTCCGGCTGCGGCTGGGCAGTCGGCGTTGGCACCGGCTGAGGCTGAGGCTGAGGCTCGGGTTGCGGCTGAGGCTGAGGTTCGGGCTCAGGCTGCGGGTTCGGCTGCGGGGCAGGTGGCTCCGGCGAGGGCTCAGTCGTGGGATTCGGCGCCGGTGGATTTGGAGCCGGCGGGTTTGGCGCAGGCTGATTCGAGGTAGGCGGGTTCGGCGCCGGGGGATTAGGCGCCGGCGGGTTCGGGGCGGGCTCCGGTTCCGAGGTCGGATCGGAAGGCTTCGGCTCGGGGCGCGGCGTGGTTGGCCGCGGCGGCTCGGGCTGCGGGGACTCCGAGTGCGGCGGGTTCGGAGCGGACTCGCTCGGCTCCGAAATGTTATCGTTCGGGCCGGGCTGCCCACCGTGGTCCGGATTCGGATTCGGGGCAGGGGGCTGAGGTTGTGGGGCCGGAGCTTGGTTGTCGTTCGGTGCGGCCGGGGCGTCGATAAGCGTGGACGTGGTGGTGTTGCCCGGCTGCTGGGGAGCTACGGTCTGACTGCCGGTGGGCTCGGGTTGAGCGGGTGCGCCGGGGTTTGTGACAGTAGTAGAAACCACCGTCATAGCGGTGGTTGTGCTGACGTTATCCGGTTGCGGCCGGTACAGGCGTGTCGGAGTATTCGCCGAGCCGGTAGAAATGTGTGCGTTCGGCGCGAGAAACGGGTCCCCACGCAGGGCGGCAATGATCGGCGGGAGGTCCGTTGTACCTGGTGCGGAAGGCATCGTCGACGCGGGCGCTGGCGCTGAAAAGTAGGAGAGCTGAGATTGAGAGGAAGATGTGGTGTGCTGCATGCCAGCCACAGTTTCTCGTGGTGTGGCCTCAGAAAACTTCCACACGAGAATGCCAATGACCGCTGCGGCGAAACACCCCGCAGCGACAAAGGCGAGAAAGCTCTGGGTCTCCGCTTTCAACGGCGACGCTCCTCAACTACATTGACAGGTAACAAGCTGGTAACAGCGCTGAGACTAGCACGGCCAGCGAATCTACCTCAATACCTTCCGTCAAAGTAGGGGAATGCCATGGGCACCTGGGACATGAAAATATTCGCCGAAGACACCAATGTGGACTTTCTTGATGAGCTTTCCGGTTTGGAGGACGAAGACATCATCGAAGCGATCGAAGATGCGTGCAAGCTTGTTTTGAGTGAAACAAAGGTGTCCGTCGACGAGCAGCAAAATGGTTTCTGCGCTGCAACTATTGCGGCGATTTGGGCGGGCGCGCCGTATTCCGCAGGTGACGTCGTGGATGAGTATCCATTTATTCGAGAACTCGCTGGTTCCGGCAGCGAAGAACTCAATGCCGCGGCGTCTGAAGTTTTGGAGAAGATTGAGGTCGATGAAGACCTCGATGTCTATTTGGAAGCGCTCAATTGATCCATTCCTCGTGAAAGTGCTCCACATCACAAAGTGAGTTTAGTCACGCGGTAGTCACATTGTTCACTCTGGTACATGTTCCTGAGAATCGGCTCCGGGTGGCTACAGTAGGGTGCGTAGGTTTTCTCAACGCTTCAGGAGCACACTCACGAATGTTTAAGGTCGCTGATCTCTCTTTGGCCGAGGCGGGCCGCCACCAGATCCGCCTCGCGGAATACGAAATGCCCGGGCTGATGGAATTGCGTCGGGAGTACGCGGCCGAGCAACCTCTCAAGGGCGCGCGCATCGCAGGCTCCATCCATATGACCGTGCAAACCGCGGTGCTCATTGAAACGCTCACGGCGTTGGGGGCCGAGGTCCGGTGGGCGTCCTGCAATATTTTCTCCACCCAGGACGAAGCGGCGGCGGCCGTGGTCGTGGGCGCCGGCACCCCGGCGGACCCCCAAGGCGTGCCGGTGTTCGCGTGGAAGGGCGAAACCCTCGAAGAATACTGGTGGTGCCTCGACCAGGTGTTTGACTGGGGTACGGACGCGAACGGCGTGGAAATCCTGCCCAATATGATCCTCGACGACGGCGGCGATGCCACCATGGCGGTGATCCGCGGCACGCAATTCGAGGCGGCCGGCCTCGTTCCGCCCGTCCAGGACGGTGATTCCGACGAGTACATCGCCTTCCTCGCCATGTTGCGCGCTTCCTTGGAGCGGGACGCCACCCGCTGGACCCGCATCGGCAAGGCGGTTAAGGGCGTGACGGAGGAAACCACTACCGGCGTGCATCGGCTGTATCATTTCGCCGAGGAAGGGGTGCTGCCGTTCCCGGCGATGAACGTGAATGACGCCGTGACAAAGTCGAAGTTTGATAATAAGTACGGAACCCGCCATTCCTTGATCGACGGGATTAACCGCGCCACCGATATGTTGATGGGCGGTAAGAACGTGCTTATCTGCGGTTACGGCGACGTCGGCAAGGGCTGTGCGGAGGCCATGGCCGGGCAGGGCGCGCGCGTGAAGGTGACGGAGGCGGACCCCATTAACGCATTGCAGGCGCTTATGGACGGCTTCCCCGTGGTCACCGTTGAGCAGGCGATTGCCGACGCCGATATTGTGATCACCGCCACCGGTAACCTCGGCATTATTTCCTTCGAGCACATGTTGCAGATGAAGGATCACGCCGTGCTGGGCAATATCGGCCACTTTGATAATGAGATTGATATGCACTCGTTGCTGCACCGCGATGATGTGTCCCGGCTGACCATTAAGCCGCAGGTCGATGAGTTTACGCTTCCGAACGGCCGCTCCATCGTGGTGCTGTCCGAGGGCCGCCTGCTGAACCTGGGCAACGCGACGGGGCACCCGAGCTTTGTGATGTCCACCTCCTTTGCGGACCAGACCATCGCGCAGATCGAGCTGTTTTGCCACGGCGAGAAGTACCGCAATGAGGTGTACCGCCTGCCCAAGATCCTCGATGAAAAGGTCGCACGCATTCACGTCGAAGCTTTGGGCGGGACGCTCACCGAGCTCACCAAAGAACAGGCTGAGTACATCGGCGTGGACGTGGCGGGCCCGTATAAGCCGGAGCATTACCGCTACTAATGATTGTTGCAATTGAGGGTATCGACGGCGCGGGTAAGAATACGCTGGTCCGCGCGTTAACGGAGCGTATCGACGCCCGCGTCATCGCCTTTCCGCGTTATGCTTGCTCGATCCACGCACAACTGGCCGCACGGGCCCTTCACGGCCAGATGGGTGACCTCACCGACAGCATTTATGGGATGGCAACTTTGTTCGCCTTGGATCGTTTCGGCGCTAAGGGCGAATTGGTCGGCGATTCCGGGTTGGTGTTGCTGGACCGATATGTTGCCTCCAATGCGGCCTATTCGGCCGCGCGTTCGGGGGATGATGCGGTGATCGATTGGGTGTACGAGCTGGAGTTTGGCACCCTTGGGCTGCCGTTGCCGGACCTGCAGGTGCTGTTGGATACCCCGGTTGGCCTGGCTGCCGAGCGTGCGGAATTGCGCGCGCAGCAGGATGCGTCCCGCGCGCGGGACGCATATGAGGTCGATGGGGGCTTGCAAACTCGAACGGCTGAGGTATATCGTCGGTTGGCGTCTCGGAGTTGGGCTTCCGAGTGGTTAGTGGCCCCGCATGATGCCGACGCGGGGGCCGTAGCAGAGGTGATCCTCCACCGTTTTGGAATGTAGTGTGCAACTATAGGAGCCATGAACGCAACCATTCTTGTCGTCGATGATGACCCCGCAATTTCTGAGATGCTTTCCATCATCTTGGAATCTGAGGGTTTTAATATTGTGGCGGTGATGGACGGAGCGGAAGCTGTGTCCACCGCCGAACGGGTTCAGCCGGACCTTATCTTGCTGGATTTGATGCTGCCCGGAATGAACGGCATTGATATTTGTCGCACCATCCGGCAAACCTCAAGCGTGCCTATTGTGATGCTGACCGCGAAGACCGACACCGTTGATGTGGTCCTTGGGTTGGAGTCCGGCGCGGACGATTACGTAAATAAGCCGTTTAAGCCGAAGGAGCTCGTTGCTCGGATTCGGGCGCGCTTGCGCCGCACCGAGGATAATCCCGCCGAGGTGATCGAGATCGGTGATCTTACCGTCGATGTGCCGGGGCATGTGGTTACCCGCGGTGGTGAAGAAATCCAGCTCACGCCGCTCGAATTTGATCTCCTGTTGGAGCTTGCCAGCAAGCCCCGCCAGGTGTTTACCCGGGAGGAGCTGTTGGAAAAGGTGTGGGGTTACCGCCACGCTTCTGATACTCGCTTGGTGAACGTGCATGTGCAGAGACTGCGCGCCAAGATCGAGAAGGATCCGGAGAATCCTCAGATTATTCTCACCGTGCGAGGCGTGGGCTATAAGACGGGATTCGGCGAGTAGTCCATCGTGGTTGCCGACGTCCGGCGGAAGTTTTTCCTACTCCGCCACCAAGCGGTAGAACTTTGGCGCACGTCTCTGCAAGTACGCGTCATTGGTTCGATTTTGGCTGCCACCGTGCTGGTGGTGGCCGTGCTTGGCCTGTTTATGGTGAACGTGGTCGCACAGCGACTGGTGGACGCCAAACTGGAGATCGCGAGCTCGGAGATTGACCGTGCTCGCATCGCGGTGGAGCAGCAGATTGCCGCTACGGACTCGTCGAACTCGCTACAAACCCGGGTGAATTCCGCGCGCGCGGCGCTGGCGAATCGCAACGGTGCCGCCGCCGACCCATCGACGGTGTTCGAGCCGGTGCTGATCGTCGACGACGGCTCGGACATCACCTCGCCGGAGGGATACCAGATCCCGGAACGGTTGCGTCATTTTGTGAGCGAAGGGCAGGTGTCCTTCCAATACGCCACGATCAATCGCGTCGACGGAAACCCCTATAAGGCACTGATTATCGGCTCCCCGACGGATTCCGATATCCCCGGGCTGCAGGTGTATTTAGTCATGCCCTTGGAGGCGGAGGAATCCACGCTGGCCCTGATGCGCGGCCTGCTTTCGGCGGGTGGTGTGGTCCTTGTGGTGTTGATCGTGGGCATCGCCTGGCTGCTCACGCAACAGGTCACCGCGCCGGTGCGCTCGGCGAGCCGCATCGCGCAGCGCTTTTCCGCTGGCCACCTGCGCGAACGCATGGTGGTGGAGGGCGAGGACGAGATGGCCCGCCTCGCGGTGAGCTTTAACACCATGGCGGAGAACCTGTCCAAGCAGATCCATCAATTGGAGGAGTATGGCAATCTGCAGCGGCAATTTACCTCGGATGTGTCCCACGAGCTGCGCACGCCGCTGACCACCGTGCGCATGGCTGCGGACATGATCGCGGATAATTCGGATTCGCTGGATCCGTATACGCAACGCGCCAGCCAGCTGATGGTCCGCGAGCTGGATCGTTTTGAATCCCTGCTCAATGATCTGCTGGAGATCTCCCGCCACGATGCGGGTGTGGCGGATCTTTCCGAAAGCCAGACGGACATTAAGACGTGCGTGGCCGCCGCGTGGAAGCAGGTGCATCACCTCGCCGAGAAGCTAGGCGTCACCGTGACCTTTAGCCAGCCGGAGGGGCCGGTGCCGGTGACGGTGGATTCCCGCCGCATCGAACGTATCTTGCGCAACCTGCTGGCCAATGCCATTGACCACAGCGAAGGCAAGCCCGTGGAGGTAGACGTAGTGGCTACTGACGACGCCGTGGCCATCGCCGTCACCGATCACGGCGTGGGGTTGAAGCCGGGCCAGGAAGAACTGGTGTTTAACCGTTTCTGGCGGGCCGATCCGGCGCGCAAGCGCCATTCCGGCGGCACCGGCCTGGGCTTGGCAATCGCACATGAGGACGCCCAATTGCACGGCGGCAGGCTGGACGCGGTCGGCGAACCGGGGCGCGGATCCAGGTTCCGATTGACCTTGCCGCGCGAGCCCAAGGCCCCCTACAAGGAGAGCCCTATTCCATTGGAGCTGCCGCCCGTGCCGGGTCCGAAACATGCCGCACAGTCGCCGTCGAAGGAGGTAAGCGTATGAGGAGGCTCGGCGTGGTGGTAGTCGCGGCGTCGATACTCGCCGCCTGTACGACGGTGCCGGGGGACTCTTCGCCGCAAGCCTTGCGTTCGTTCACGCCGGCGCAAACGAGTACGGCGGCCGCGGGACCGGTGGCGGGGCGGGAGCCGGACCTGCTGCTGCGCGATTTTTTTGCGGCTTCGGCGGTGCCCACGCAGCGTCACCAATCGGCGCGCGCCTTTCTGACCAAACGTATGGGCGAGGAGTGGGACGATCAATCGACGACCATGATCCTGGATCGCATCGACCTGAACGCGAAACCGGGGGCCTCGAACGACGCGATCTCGTACGTGGTGCGCGGCACGGTTGTCGGCTCGCTGGGCACCGGCGGCGTGTACCGGCCCGACCACGGCGACTACGAAACTGTTATCGAACTCCGGCGCGAAGAAGGGGAGTGGCGCATCTCCGGGCTGCCCGCCGGGGTGATCATGGAACGCGCGGAAATGCGCAAGAATTACCAGCCGTACCACCTGTTTTTCTTCGACCCCACCGAGAAATTCCTGGTGCGCGACCGGCGTTGGGTGTACAACGGCCAAGCCAGCCTGGACACGGCGCTGATCTCGCTGCTTATGGAAGGGCCGCAGGGGCCGCTCGCCCAAGGCGTGGTGACCAAGGTGCCCAAGGATTCCGCCTTTACCGGCAAACACGAAGGCAAATATACGTTCACAGGCCTGGGCGAATTGGACGAGGAAGCCCGGCATCGCTTTACCGCGCAGCTCACGTGGACGCTGGCTTCGGCGGGGGTGAACGCGCCCTATAGCGTGGACTTCGATGGCTCGCAGGAAACCGATCTCAGTGTCGAAGACGTGGCCGAGTTCAACCCCAATGCCGACGACGGCGCGATCGCTCCCCTGTACGCGCTGAGCAGCGGTTCCTTATACACGGTGGACTCCTCGCGCGCGGCCCCGGTGGCCGGGAAGTTCGGATCCTCCGGTTCGATAGAATCTGCGGATGTTTCCTCCAGTGCGGGGGTGACGGCGGCGGTGATAGCGCGCGGCGAGGGGGAGGACCGGAAGTCCACGCTGGAGCTGTCCCGGCAAGATGGGCAGGTTAGCGAGGTGCTGCAGGCCCGCTCGTTATCCAGACCTACGTTCGAACACGATGGCACCGCGCTGTGGACGGTTTCCGACGGCAAGCAGGTCGTCCGCGTGGCGCGCTCGACCACCACCGGCGAGCTGGCGCAGATCGAGGTGGACACCACCGAGCTTGATCAATCCGAGGAGCCCATTAG
The DNA here is from genome assembly GCF_030408595.1 of Corynebacterium canis. NCBI lineage: Bacteria > Bacillati > Actinomycetota > Actinomycetes > Mycobacteriales > Corynebacteriaceae > Corynebacterium > Corynebacterium canis. The sequence continues at coordinate 717,964 of NZ_CP047080.1, forward strand.
CGTCCTGCGCCTTTCGCGAACTGGCGTGCGAGTCGCGGTGATTATGGGAGGCCGCGTCTACGTGGGGACCGTGGCGCGCCCGGCCGCCGGGGAGCGCAAGATCGTGGATGTGATCGAGGTGGCGCCGACCATTGGCGATACCGCACTCACGCTCGATTGGCAGCAAGACGATTCGCTGCTGGTGGGCACCGCAAGCTCGGAGGCGCCGGTGTGGCGGGTGGAGGTCGACGGTTCCGCGCTGTCCTCGTTGCCCACGGGCAATGTCACCGCTCCCGTGGTGGCTATCGCGGCGAGTTCGAACACGATCTATATCACCGATTCCCGCGCTGTGCTGCGGTTACCTACCTCCGCTGAGGGTTCGGCCTTCTGGCGCGAGGTGCCCGCATTGCAGGGTACCCGCGCGGCACCCGTGGTTGCGGACTAATGGAATTATTGCTGCCGCAGTCCTGTGCCGGCTGTGGTGTCGCCGGTACGCGCCTGTGTGCGAATTGTCGAACGGGCCTGCGACATCCTCCATACCGCGTTGCGACGCCCGTAGACCCGCTCGCTCCGGTATGGGCGCTGTCTCCGTACGCCGGCGTGCACCGGCAGGTAATCCTAGCCATGAAGGAGCGGGGTCGCATGGATATTCGAGCCGATATCGGGGCGGTGATCGGGGCGGCGATTCGCTTCCTGATCGCGCGCGGGGAGGTGGCCGATGATGTCACGCTGGTGCCCGCCCCGACGCGTCGCAAAAACGCTCGATTGCGGGGTGGGGATCCGGTGACCGCGATCTGCCGCGCGAGCGGTTTTCCCACCGCGTGTTGCCTCGAACACAGTAGCAAGGTCCGAGACTCCGTTGGGTTGAGTCCCGGACAGCGGCGGGCGAATCTCGCCCACGGAGTGCGGCTGGTAGCCGTACACGATGTGCCCAGAAAAATCCTGTTGGTGGACGACGTTGTGACCACGGGGGCAACGGGGGAAGCCGCAGCGAGCGTGCTACGAAGTGCGGGTGCGCAGGTCACCGGCATCTTGGTTGTATGTTCGGCATAACGCATGGCGGGATGGTTATGACCAGATGTATTCTGAGGGTGCAGTTCACCGTTGGACGCTGTGAGTAAATCCGCCCACAGTGTGCGGTGGCCGATACCGGGAGGTAAGAGCACGTGACCAGACCTGCTGAAAGCAACGTTCTGCGCCCCGAAACTCAGGTGAGTATCACCGGCCGTAATGTGGAAGTTCCTGAGCATTTCGCGGAGCGAGTGCAAAAGAAACTTGCCAAGATCGAGCACCTCGATCCCACCCTCACGTTTTTCCATGTTGAGCTTCAGCATGAGCCGAATCCGCGCCGCGCTGATGAGAGTGACAAGATCCAGATCACCGCGACCGGCAAGGGCCATATCGCCCGCGCCGAGGCGAAGGAAGATAGCTTCTACGCCGCGTTGGAGACCGCACTTGCACGCATGGAGCGCTCGCTGCGCAAGGTGAAGGCGCGCCGGAAGATCAGTCGTTCAGGGCACCGCGCGCCGATGGGCACGGGTGCACTAGCAGCCGAGCTCGTTACCGAGGTCGCCCCGAAGGTCGAGGTGAAGGGGGAATTCGATGAGGATCCCTATGCAGACGCCGTCAGCGATGTGATGCCTGGCCAGATTGTTCGCACAAAGGAACACCCTGCAACCCCGATGAGCGTGGATGATGCGCTCAGTGAAATGGAGCTGGTGGGACACGATTTCTACCTGTTTGTCAATGAAGAGACCGGCCGCCCGTCGGTGGTGTACCGCCGCCACGCGTTTGATTATGGCCTGATCAGCTTGGCAACTGACGCCTAAAATTTTTTCAATTATGCGGACCCGCCTCCTTGTGGAGGCGGGTTCGTTGCTGCATGTGCTTGGTGCGTAGAACCTGGGTTGCGCAGGTTTAGCAGGACAATGCGTTGCGGATGTGTTGGGCTTCGCCGTTGTAGTTGTGCTGCGGACGCTGGCTCGCGAAACCCCTGCTCAGGCAGATTCGACATGCCGGGGTGCTCGGGACGGTGTTTCCGCAGGAACGCAAAACGGCCGTGTTAGATGTGCCTGAGGCAGATTTAGCGGGGCCAATGATTCGAAAAATCTCTAACTGTGCGCGCGGTTCGGGCTGCGAAAAACCTGGGTTCGCGCCCGCCGCGCGCCTCAGCCCCGGCGGTCGGGTTTCGTCGTGGTTATTTTGCTGCGGACGCTGGCTCGCGAAACCCCTGCTCAGGCAGATTCGACATGCCGGGGTGCTCGGGACGGTGTTTCCGCAGGAACGCAAAACGGCCGTGTTAGATGTGCCTGAGGCAGATCTGCTAGGGCTTGATGGCTCGAATACTTCGAGCTTGCATGTGTGGATCGGTCGTGTCCCGAGCCGGTCTGTGCTTGGTTGGCTCGGAAAAGTCAAAGTATTTAAAGGGGTGCGCGATGTGATGCCCGGCCAGATTGTTCGCACATTCGGCTACCCTGCAACCCCGATGAGCGTGGGTGATGCGCTCAGTGAAATGGAGTTGGTTAGACGCGATTTCCGCCTGCTTGGCAGCTGACGCCTAAAACTTGTCCACCTTAGAACCTCATAGGCTAAATCGATCGCTTCAACGTGAGGGTGAGTAGCGTATGGCCTGATGGGCGTCGGCTTTGACGCCTCAAGCTTTTCTACTTTTTCGCGGCGCGCCACCCCGTGGAGGTGGGTTCGCTGATGAGTGGGCTCAGAGAGTAGAATGGCCGAGACTGTTGATAAAAACCCTCAATTTTTGTAAGGACTTAAGCCCGTGTTTGGACTGTCCAAAATCCTGCGAATTGGTGAAGGCCGCGCCGTAAAACGCCTCCAGAGGATTGCCGACGCTGTGATCGATTTGGAGACGGAATACTCTGGGATGAGCGATGCGCAGCTCAAGCGTCAGACCGCAGAATTCAAGGATCGTCTGGCGAACGGCGAAGACCTTGATGACATTCTGTTGGAAGCCTTCGCCGTCGCCCGCGAAGCCTCTTGGCGCGTGTTGAACCAAAAGCATTACCCTGTGCAGATCATGGGTGGTGCGGCGCTTCACTTTGGCAATGTTGCCGAGATGCGCACCGGTGAGGGCAAGACCCTGACCTGCGTGCTTCCCGCGTATCTTAATGCGTTGGAGGGTAATGGCGTGCATGTGGTCACCGTGAACGATTACCTGGCTAAGCGCGACGCGGAGTGGATGGGCCGCGTGCACCGTTTCCTCGGTTTGACCACCGACGTGATCCTGTCCGAGATGACGCCGGATCAGCGCCGCATTGCCTATAACGCGGACATTACGTATGGCACCAACAACGAGTTCGGGTTCGACTATTTGCGCGATAATATGGCGCGTTCCGTGGACGAGCTCGTGCAGCGTGAGCATAACTACGCCATCGTCGACGAGGTGGACTCCATTCTTATCGACGAAGCGCGTACACCGCTGATCATTTCAGGCCCGGCTGAGGGCTCTTCCGAATGGTATTCCGCGTTTGCGATGATCGTTCCTCGCATGACCCGCGACTTGCATTACGAGATCGATGAGCGGAAGCGCACCATCGGTGTGAAGGAAAAGGGCGTCGAATATGTGGAGGATCAGCTCGGCATCGATAACTTGTATGCGCCGGAGCATTCCCAGCTGGTCAGCTACCTCAATAACGCCATTAAGGCCAAGGAGCTGTTCGCCCGCGACAAGGACTATATTGTGCGCAACGGTGAGGTCATGATCGTCGACGAGTTCACGGGGCGCGTGCTGGCGGGGCGTCGATACAACGAGGGCATGCACCAGGCCATCGAGGCGAAGGAAGGGGTGGAGATCAAGAACGAAAACCAAACCTTGGCCACCATCACCTTGCAGAATTATTTCCGCCTGTACAAGAAGCTTGCCGGCATGACGGGTACCGCCGAAACCGAGGCTTCCGAGCTGCATCAGATTTATAAGCTTGATGTGGTGCCGATCCCCACGAACCGCCCGAACCAGCGGGAGGACCTTACGGACCTGGTGTACAAGACGCAGGAAGCGAAGTTCGCGGCGGTGGCCGACGATATCGCCGAGCGCTCCGCGGCCGGGCAACCGATCCTGGTGGGTACTACGTCCGTGGAGCGTTCCGAATACCTGTCCCAATTGTTGCAGCGTCGCGGCATTAAGCACCACGTGCTGAACGCGAAGCACCACGATAAAGAGGCTGAGATCGTGGCCCAGGCCGGTTTGCCGGGCGCGGTGACCGTGGCCACCAATATGGCCGGTCGTGGTACCGATATCGTGCTGGGCGGCAACCCGGATATCCTCGCCGACCTGAATCTGCGCGCTCGTGGCCTCGACCCGGTGGAAACGCCGGAGGAGTATGAGGCCGCGTGGGACGATGAGATCACCCGCATGAAGCAGCGTTCGTCGGACCTAGCGGATAAGGTGCGCGACGCTGGCGGTTTGTACGTGTTGGGCACGGAACGCCACGAGTCGCGCCGCATTGATAATCAGCTGCGCGGTCGTTCCGGCCGCCAGGGCGACCCGGGCACTACGCGCTTCTACCTGTCTATGCGCGACGAGCTGATGGTGCGTTTCTCCGGGCAGTCGATGGAGGCGATGATGAACCGCCTCAATGTGCCGGACGATGTGCCGATCGAGGCGAAGATGGTGTCCAGCGCCATCAAGAGCGCGCAGACGCAGGTGGAGAACCAGAACTTTGAGATGCGCAAGAACGTGCTCAAGTACGACGAGGTGATGAACGAACAGCGCAAGGTGATCTACCGCGAGCGCCGTGAGATCCTCGATGGCCGCGATGTCCGCGACCAGGTCCAAAACATGATCGATGAGACCATCGAAGCGTACGTCGCGGGTGCCACCGCCAATGGCTATGTGGAGGACTGGGATATGGACGCCCTCTGGAACGCCCTGGAAGGCCTCTATGGGCCCTCCATGACGTGGGAAAGCATGCTCGAAGGCTCCGAGTACGGCGGCCGCGGCGAGCTTTCCGCAACCGATCTTCGCGACGCCCTGATCGAGGACGCCCACAACCAGTACAAGGCCCTGGAATCCCAGGTCGCGCTTATCGCTGGCGAGGACCAGATGCGTGCCATCGAGCGCATGGTGATCCTTAATGTGGTGGACAAAAAGTGGCGCGAACATCTGTACGAAATGGACTACCTGAAGGAAGGCATCGGCCTGCGCGCCATGGCCCAGCGCGACCCCCTCGTGGAGTACCAAAAGGAGGGCGGCGATATGTTCAATGCCATGAAGGACGGCATCAAGGAAGAAACCGTCCGCGAGCTCTTCTTGCTGCGCAAGCAATTCCTGCCCGATATGCAGGCCGCCGGCAGCGCGGACGTAAACAAGGACGGCAAGGTTGACGCCAGCGACCTTGGCGTTCGACGCCGCGACCCCCGCGACCTGCGCATGAGCGGCCCCGCCGAGGTTTAACCCGGCGTTCCACCGGCCTAGGTGCGGGCGGGATGCCTAGCCGACCTCACAGGCGGGCGCTAAAGGATGCGCAAGGATTCCAGGCGGATGTCGCCGTCGGGGGTCACCTGGATCTTGGCGGCGTAGGCGTAAGTTAAGCCGGCGAGGCTGCACGCCCCCGCGAGGTTCAGGGTGCCGGGGGCGCAGCGGTGCGCATGGATCGATCGGATGCTGGCGTTGCCGCGTTGCGCGTAAACCTTGCGCCGCACGCTGACGTGGCGTACGACGGCGGGGGAGTAGCGGGACGTCGATAAGCTGGCGGGAGGTTTTCTGCCTGCGGCAACCTCTAATGCGGCGGTGATCAGGCGGTGCACAATGCGTTCGTTGCAGGGGAGGGGGCCCGTCGTGGTAGTCGGCGGCGGCAGCGGATCGGCGGTTGCATCGTCTGGGCCGCCCTGCCAAATTTTCAGGTGATTGCAGCCGGGAATAGCGGTGAGCATGTGCGGACCCCCCAAGAATCCAAAGGAATTTATATTGCGCACGGTGACAACTGTGGGTATTCGGGATAGTTTTACTATGACACGAATTGCGGGCGCATGGGCGCTGAATTTAAACCGAAGGAGAATATACGGTGCGAGGCTTAGTCGTTGAGTATAACGGCGTATTGGACGGAACAGACGAAGATCAGCGCAGGTGGCGCAACCTGTTAGCCGCCGCCCGCGCGCAAGGCATAGGTACGGTCATTCTTTCGAATGAAGAGGATGCGGGCAGAATCTCCGCCATGCAGGCATTGCGTGCCGACGGCGTGGTGGACGCCGTGGTGCTTTCCAAGGACACGGGCATTGAAAAGCCGGAGCCGGAGGCCTTCCAGATCGCGGCCGATGTGGTGGAGTTGGATCGCAGGGATTGCGTGCTCGTGGATAGCGAAATCCTGAATGTGCGCGCCGCGGTGGATGCCGGTTTGGTGGGGGTGTACTACCAGCAATTCGATCGTGCTGTCGTAGAGATCACGGGGCTATTCGGTCTAGAGGGCGAATTCTAGTGCGAGTGTATGTTCCTGCCACGTTCAGCATTCTCGGCGAGCTCCACGATCGCGGCGAGTTTTTTGCACGCTCGGGTTGGGGGTTTGCGGTTACCCCCGCGTTGCTGGATTTTTACACGGCGGGGGACGAGGAAGAGATTGCGCATTCCGCCTTTGATGATGCCGCGCGGGCGTCGTTACGCCTGTTGAGCGGTGGGGACACGCCGTTTCCGCAGCGTCGCGTGGTGGTCACCGTGGAGGTGCCGGATTCGCAGGTGACGCTGCAGCCGGAGCTGGGGGAATCCGTGGTGCGGCTGGCCCCGGCGAAGCTCGAATTGGCGCAGGTAGCGGCGATTCACGTGGATGTTGAGGAAAGCGAGGCGGCGACCGCGGCGGCAGTGGCTGCGGTGGATGCGGCGGATTTGGGCGATGAGGACGCGGAGCTGGCGGTCGGCGATGCTATCGATAACCTGATGGCTTGGTACGATCCGGCAGAGCTTCCGCTACTTGTATCTTTGTTCTAATCTCTGGCGGGCTTCGGATTTTCAAATGAACCTACGTGTGCGTAAGCTACGGTGACGTTACTTCAGCACACGATAGGAGCCTCACGTGGCACCAGCCCTCCCGCGCGACGGCTTGCGCTCTTTGCGGAGCGCGCTCCGACGCTTTACCACGCCGCTGCTTCCGGACGACTATACGCAGCTAGTGAACCCACTTTGGTCGGCCCGCGAATTGCGTGGGCGAATCGAACACGTGGACAGGCCCACGGCGGATACGGTAAGCCTGAGCATCCGCCCCGGTTGGGGGGTGCCGGTGGACTTTCACGCCGGCCAATACATAGGCATAGGGGTGCCTATCGACGGCCGCTTCACCTGGCGTAGCTACTCACTGACCTGCGCCCCGCAGCCCGCCGCCGACCTATTGACTATTACGGTCCGGGCGGTGGAACGCGGGAAGCTTTCGAACCACCTGGTGGGCACGGCGACGCCCGGCATGATGGTGCGCCTGGCGGCCCCGGCGGGGGAGTTTCATCTCACCGATCCGGTGCCGGAGAAGCTGCTTTTCGTTTCCGCGGGCACCGGGATTACCCCCATTGTTGGGATGCTGCGTACGTTGGCGGAGCGCGATCAGCTTGGGGACGTGGTGGTGGTGCATTCGGTGCGTCACCGTGGGGACCTGCTGTTTGCGGAGGTGCTTCAGGGGTTGCCGATCCCGGTGCATATCCAGGTGACCAGCGAAGATGGGCGCTTGGGGGCCGCCGACCTTGAGCGGTTGGTGCCGGACGTGGCCGAGCGCGTGATGTACGCCTGCGGGCCTTCCACGATGTTGGATGAGCTGGAGGCGCGTTGGCCGGAGGTGCGCACCGAGCGCTTTACGCTGGATCGCGCCTCGGATGCTACCGGCGGGGTGATCAGTTTCGGCGATCGCGCTAGCGTGTCCGCGGACGGGGCCACCACCATTTTGGAGGCGGGGGAGGGCGCGGGCGTGCAGCTGCCTTTCGGTTGCCGCATGGGCATCTGTCAAACGTGTGTGCGGCCGCTTGAGGACGGTCATGCGCACGACTTGCGCACCGGGGAAACCCATCACCCCGGGGAGCGCATTCGTACGTGTGTTTGTGTTGCTGCGGGGAATTTACGGATCGGGCTGTAGGAGAAACAATGGCAATTGATAATATCCGTGCGTATTCGCACTTGACCGATGAAGACATCGAGGAGATCGGCCGGCGGCTGGACGCCATCAAGCAGGAGGTGGAAGACTCCCTCGGTGCGCGCGACGTTGCATATATTAAAGGGCTGATCCGGTTCCAGCGCGGCCTTGAATTGGCCGGTCGGGCCACCCTGCTGTTCAGCCACAAGCGGCCCTGTTTCTGGGCGGGCAGCGGCATGCTGGCGCTTTCCAAAATCTTGGAAAATATGGAGATCGGCCACAATGTGATCCACGGGCAGTGGGATTGGATGAACGACCCCGAAATCCACTCCACCACCTGGGAATGGGACATGACCTGCCCGAGCTCCCAATGGATGCACTCGCATAACTTTGTGCACCACAAGTACACCAATATCATCGGCATGGATAACGACGTCGGATACGGAATCCTGCGCGTGACCCGCGACCGCGCCTGGTCCCCGATGTACGCCTTCCAGCCGGTGACCAATGTGGTGCTGGCCTCGCTTTTTCAATGGGCCATTGCCTTCTACGATGTGGAGCTTGGGCGCTTCTTTGCGGGCAAACAAACCTGGGAGGAAACGGCGCCGCGATTTTGGGAGGCCGTGCGCAAATCCCGCAATCAGGTGCTCAAGGATTATGTGCTGTATCCCGCGCTGAGCGGCCCGAACTTCCTGCACACCGTCGCCGCCAACGCCGTGGCGAACTGGACGCGGAGCGTGTGGGCCTACGCCGTGATCTTCTGCGGGCACTTCCCGGATGAGGCGGAGACCTTTACCAAGGAGCAATTGCGCACCGAGACCCACGCCGAGTGGTACCTGCGGCAGATGCTCGGGTCCGCTAATTTCCACGGCGGGAAGGCGTTGACTATCCTTTCCGGGAACCTGAACTATCAGATCGAGCACCACCTGTTCCCCGATATGCCTTCCAACCGGCTGGCCGAGGTGGGTAAAAAGGTGCAGCAGCTGGCGGCGGAGTTTGATCTGCCCTATAACGTGGATTCCTTCCCCATGCAATTCCTGAAGGTGCAGCGCACCTTGTTGAAGCTCACGCTGCCGAACCGTTTCCTGGTGGCGTCGCCGCACAACGCCCCCGAGGTGCGCTCTAATGAGGCGTTCCGCGAGAACCCGGATGTGGAGTGCCAATTGCATATCGGCGCCGACGAGCACGGCGTGCGCCACGGTTTGAAACAGGGATTGAAATTGTTAAAAGCAATTCGACCCGGAGTGCGCGAAGTAGTGGGTTGTTATCTCGGCCGCACAAAGAAAAATTGAGCAAAACTTAATTTGCTGAGAGAAAGCTGAGCCTTTCGTAATTCCCTTGTATGTGTCTACCTGCACATTCAGCCCTTTTGCGCGCCGCTCTCCATACGGGGGTAGCGAACCTGAGCTGTTTGTAGGAAAAGTGACAAAATGGCATATTGGGAGCTTCGAGAGCCATCGAGGTGGCCATGAATTACGGAAGGCAAAGCATATGTTGCAGCTGAGACTGGGCACGAGGGCGGTGACCACACTGCTCGCGGTTGTCACGGTGTTGTTCGCACTCGTGGTTCCGACCGCGCACGCGCAAAACCCGCTACGTGTTGAGGTCACCTCGGCCAGTCTGATCAAATCCGATGCAACCGGCGTGCCTGCCGCAGAGGGCGACCGGGCCCAGCTGTATAGCGGCGATGTGGCGCGCGTGTCCATCGGCTTTGATGTGCTCAATCCCGCCGACGCGCAGCCCGGGGATACGTTGACCGTGCGCACCCCGCCCGAGCTCACGGTGCAGCCCGATGCGCCCTTCCAGCTGCGTTTCGCGGAGGACGCGGAGCACCCCGCAGGTTCGTGCCAGCCGGCCGAGCAGGAAATTGTGTGCACGCTCGCCGCAGGGTTCCCCGAGCACGTTGCCGCCGGCGAGCTGTGGTTCTTATCGACGGTCGCGCGGCCCACCGAAGGCACCGAGCTTAGCTTCGACGTCAACGGCGTCCCTGCGGTTGCCCCGGTGCCATTGGGTGTGAGGGAGCGGCCTCAGGGTTTTCAGGTGCAAGCCTTTGATGTGGTGAGTACCCCGATCCTGCCCAATGTGAAGTCCATTCCGTGGAGCGTGCGCTTTCATGGTGGCGTTGTCGCCGCCGATCTTGGGCTTAGCTTCGACGGTGCGACCGTGCACACCATCGAGTTTGAGGCTCGCCCCGATACCACCCGCCAAGTGCTCCCCGCGGGCGAGGAATACGCGAGCGTGCTGAACACTTGGGGCCTTGCGGAAACCAATTCGGAGGCGGACCCAAGCCAGCCGCGCCGCATGCTTGCCAAGGTTGGCGCTTCCGTGGCCGATGGCTTTGAAATGAAGGTGGAGTTTACGGAGCAGGGTACCGCCACCATCGCGCTAACCGGCCCGTTTCGCCCAGACGCCAATTATGCGTTGAGCGCGCATATGCCCATTCGTTCGGAGTTCCAGAACCGGGTGTGTGGTTTTGATTATCGCAATGACATCACCCTGCTCGGCGCGAATATCCAGGCGAAATCCAGCCCGGTGCGCTGCACCGACGCCGGCGGCGGCAATATCGCGCTGGCCCCCGGTTTCGGCGGCTTTGCCATCAGCAAGACCTTCCACAATCCGGACGGCGTCCCGGACGATCAGTTCCTTGATGCCGAGTACCAGGTGAAGGCGAAGTACACCTTCCCCGACGATACCCGGGCTGCGGATTACCAGGTCGATGGCGTTGGCTATGCCGCGCCCGGCACCCTGAACGAGGCCGGTACCGGCGGCGAGGTGCTGGTGGCGCTGTTGCCTCAGGACGGCAGGCTCCAGGGCGTGCTCGACGGCATGCTGCCCAAGGGCACCAAGGTGGAGTTCTCCGAGGTGCTGCCCCGCGTGCCCGGCATCGTGTGGAAGGCCCCGGTGTTCCAGCCGAGCAGCCTGATCATTGAAAGCCTGAAGACCCAGGAGGTGTCGCTTTCCAATACGATCCAAAAGATCGTCAGCGAAACAGCCCCCGTCAAGATTTTTAAAAAGGTCGAGGGAGACCTGAAAAACCCGCCCCAATCCTTCGATTTCCACGTGCAATGCGAGGGCGCGGCGGACCGGGAGATCCGCGTCCAGGTGAACAAGGAAACCGGCGTGGGCAATTACGAGGTGGGCAAGAAGTGCACCATAACGGAAAAGGATTCCTCGGTGCCCGCAGGCTATCGGCTGGAAAAGCCGGTGACCCAAACGGTGGAGATCCCGGCCGGCGGCCACACCTTCCATTTTATGAATACCTATACCCGTGACCACGGCAAACTCGGGCATTTCACGCTCACCAAAGTGGTCGAGGCGGATCCGGGCCTGGCGGTGCCAGCGACCTTCGATTTCGCCTACCGTTGCGAACGCGAGGACACCGAGGACATTTTCACCGGCAAGCTGGAAAAGGTGCTGCCCAATACCCCGACGCAATCCCCAGGCGTGCCCGAAGGTTTCAGCTGTGCGGTCACCGAGCTCAACGCGGATATCGACGGCGCCGACCTAGAAGTTCTTAACCCCGGCACCGTCAAGGTTGGCGAGGCCATTTCGGTAACCAATGTGTACCGGCGCATCGTGCCGCTGCAGGGCACCTTTACCATCAAAAAGGTGGTCAAGGCCGATCCCGGCATGAAAACCCCGGAGAGCTTTAGCTTTGATTATCGCTGCACCAAACCCGGCGAGCAGGACATCGTGGGCAAGGTGACCAATGTAAAGGCCGGCGCCACGGGTTCCTCCGCCCGCGTCCCGTACGGCTATAAGTGCACCGTCACCGAGCGTGACGCGAGTATCGACGGCGCGGACTGGACGCTCAAAGTTTCCGGCGAGGTTGCAGCCGGCGAGGTTGCCACCGTGACTAATACCTATACACGCGCCCAATCGTCGGTGTTGCGCCCGCACTCCAGCATCCCATGGTGGCTGCTCGGCATCCCATTGCTCGGGGGCTTAGCCAAGTGACCCCGGTGGTGCGCGTGCCTGATTCGAGGGAGGAAGAAGTAGCCCCGCCCAAATGTAAGATAACCGCAGCATAACAGGATGTAGCAAAATCGCTGAGGTGTTGCGCATCGCGCTGGCGTCGGCCCGTATTCGTGTTTAGCTGGTACGGGAACTAGCAGAAAGGCGGCCACCGTGTGTGTAAGTTTTCAGCTCACCGGCGAATCTCAGCTCACCGTGGACGGGGTGCGCGTGTACCGCATCCGGGCGTTGCGCAATATCCCACACCACGGGGTGCGTAAAGGGGATCGGGGCGGCTGGGTCGCCTCCGAACGCACCGATAAGGGCAAGCCCCGGCTTGGCAAGCACGCGTGGTTGAGTGGGGAGGCCATGCTTTTGGACCAAGCGCGGCTTAGCGGGTCAGCCCACGTTTCCGGCCATGCGGTGGTGCGCGGCCGGGCGCGCATTCGCGGCAATGCCCGCGTGTATGGGGAGGCGCGGGTGGCGGGTCGCGCCCAGGTGTCCGGCCACGCCCGAGTGTTCGGTTTCGCCAGCGTGGTAGAACAAGCCCATCTCACCGGCCACGCCCAGGTGTTCGATTCGGCGATCGTGGCGGGCAAGGCCGTGGTGGCGGGCATGTCATGGGTCCGGGGCCATGCCAGCGTGGCGGAGCAGGCCCGCGTGGTGGGGGATAGCGAACTCACCCAATTCGTCCGGGTATCCGGCCGCGCGAAGGTTGAGGACGTCACCCTCGAAGGCCAGGTGGAAATCTCCGACGACGCACACCTGTTCGGCGGCGTGCGCGTGCCGTGCTATGGCCGCATCGGCGGCACCGCCAGCGTCGGAGACAGCTCGCATTGCGTGCTCATTTCCCCGTTCGGCCCGGCGGGGGAAACGCTGATGATCACCCGCCAACGAGACAATTCCCCACGCATTACGCTGGGCGGATGGGCGTGCGACTCGTGGAAGGAATTCCACCGAGAGGTGCGTCGTTGGGAGTGCCGCAGGTGGCGTCAGTGGCTCCCGATATTGCGCGCGCAGATCAAGGCGTGGCGGGTCGCCACGGCACCGCCTGCACCCGGTCTAAGTTTCGAACTCACCAATGTGCAAAAGGCCGTGGGACTTTCCCCGGAGGTGCTGGTGCGGATCCGCGCCACCCGGGATATTCCGGAGCAGGGGGTACGCCGCGGGGACTTGGGCGGTTGGGTGGCCGGGGCGTTTACAAGCAGTGGTGAGCCGCGCATAGCGGGAACCGCATGGTTGCACGATAATGCGGAGCTGCGTGCCGACGCCCGCATTCAAGAAAACGCAAAAGTGTTCGGCAAGGCGGTATTGGATGATTCCGTGATCGCCGACGGCAACGCACGCATCGGGGGCGCCGCCGAGGTGACCGGCCGGTGTCGCGTCACGGGCAATGCCGTGGTGGATGGGCACGCCTGCCTCGCCGACGATGTGTTCGTCTGCCGCGACGCCTACGCCGGTGGCAACGCATGGCTAAGCGGCAGCATAAGTTTGTTTGACGACGCCCGGGTGGCCGGTAACGCAGTCATCCGCGGCGACGCGTGGCTCGCCGCCGGCGCGGATATCACGGAAGGGGATCACGTGAAATCTTTCGAGAATATTGGGCCGGGCCGGAACGTCACCTTGTACCGCAGCAGCGACGGCAGCCTGCGCATTGTCGAGGACGAGTGGGATCCTCACTCGTGGTCCGTCCAGGAGTTTGACCAGCAGATTCGCGCGCGGAATTGGGATGACCCGGTATGGCTCGCCGAATATCACAACGTGCTGCGCGTGGCTCAACTCTTGTCCCGCCGCTGGGCCTGATCCCTGCGGGCTGCAATTGGTGCGCCTATATACATGCATGGCCGAATTACGTCACAGTGACGAAAAGCGCGGGCGATCCGTTACAAACAACCTATTTCCACGCGCTGAGTTGAACGGTGTCTACCGATATTTTTTACATCAAAATCCGGAAATCTGTGTAAAACATATCGCCCTGGCGGCCCTGGGCGGCCCGAGATGATGAAAATTACACAAAATCCGGCTTTCGTGTGTAAAAAACTTCATCTGCAGTGCACAACCCATCGCTTTCGCCCGCCGACCGGTCAGTCCGTGGTGTCTTCGGGGGTCTAAGTCGGGGCTATATGGCAACACCTAGGAATGTGGCTTGCTATTATTTTGTGCTCTATATTTACAGGCCTGCTGCGGGCTGCAATTGGCTCGCCTATATACATGTGTGGCCGAATTACGTCACAGTGACGAAAAGCGCGGGCGATCCGTTACAAACAACCTATTTCCACGCGCTGAGTTGAACGGTGTCTACCGATATTTTTTACATCAAAATCCGGAAATCTGTGTAAAAGATATCGCGCTGGCGGCTCTGGGCGGCCCGAGATGATGAAAATTACACAAAATCCGGCTTTCGTGTGTAAAAAACTTCATCTGCCGTGCACGACCTATTGCTTTCGCCCGCCGACCGGTCGGACTGGGTGCGGTTTGGGCCATCGCGCGGTCGACCATTAAGGTCAGGTGTACTTGCGCGTGGATTTAGCTCTTGTCGTGCCGAGGGGTGTGATCGGTGGTGTCCCGAGTCCATGTTGCGGTGGTAAACGGTTGCATGCGCTGATCCTTGTCGGTAAGGATGCCCCACAGTCGGACTGCCAGCGCCGCCGCGACAACTGCTACGAACATAGGAAGGTAGCCTTGGGCCTGCATATCGGTGAACTCGATGGCGGCAATCATGCCGAACATCGGTGCGGCCATGGTGGTGGACAGGAACGCGGCCGCCCCCATCAGGGCGCAGGCGCCGAGGGGGACTTGGGGGAAGAGGGGGTCAATAAGCAGGCCGATAATGGCGCCGATGATCGCGCCGAGCGAAAACGCTGGGGTGAGGGTACCGCCGACTGTGCCTACTCGGAAACAGATCAGCACCATCATCACCCGTGCGATCCCCAGCACGCAGAGGGTGCCGAGCGGCAGACCGATGGTGAAAATGGTGTCGGCGGCCCAGCGGCCGTTGGCGCTCACCCCGGGGATCAGATAGGCGGCCACCGCCACCCCGCAGAACGCGAGCGGCATTTGCCACAGGATGCGCCAATCCAATGGTCGGGCGGCCGCGGCTGCGCGGGCCGCGATGCCGAACCAATGGCCCGCCATGCCCGCTAGGAACCCGACGATCACGGCGGCCACCACATTATGAAAATCTTCGGTGAGCGGCACCGTGTGATAGATCGGGTGCGGGGTGATAAACAGCCCAGTGGTGGCCACCGCCGTGGCGGAGGTGAGCATCGCGGTGACCACGGTGCGGGTGGACATCTCTACCAGCAACAATTCCAAGGTGAACAATGCGCCGGCGAGCGGCAAATGGAACGAGGCCGCGAGCCCCGCCCCCGCCGCGGAGGCGATCACGATGCGGCGGGAATGCAGATCCAAGCGGAACCAAGACGCGATGCTGGTAGCCGATAGGCCGCCCGCAAGGCGTGGGGCGTTTTCGCGGCCAACGGGAGCGCCGGCCGCCACGGAAATCACCTGGATAAACACGCTGAGCAGCGTTTCCACGGTGGGCATCCGACGGCCCTGCATCGCGCCGGGAACCGAGACCATCGGACGCCCGAATCTGCCTAAGAGATACCACGCCCAGGAGGTGATAAAACCCACCACGATCAGGCTTACCGCCAAGCGCGCAGGGGATACCGCGGAACCCGGATCCAGGGTGATCAGGTGGTTGGTTCCGTACACCAGTTCCTCCGTGAGCACGATGGCATAGTTCAAACCTGCCACCAGCAGGCCCGTCACTGCGCCCGCTAGGACCGAGATCAGCGCGAGGCGATTCAGCGGGGTTTCCGTCATGGCCTCGCGGTCCAATGCGGGCAACATGGGGGGTTCTGCGACGATGCGGTCGTGATGGGCGTCGATAAGCTTACGTTCGCTCAACCCCCGGCCGGAACGATCGTGGCTGCGGGAATGCCCACTACCCACCCACCAGCCCATGTTAGGACCAATCCTCGTTGCTGCGTAGCGCCTGCAGCAGCGTACGCACCGCCGCGGCCCGGCGGGCGCTGGACCCCGACAATGCATTCAGCCCGCAATCCGGATCCGTCAGGTGATCGCAGCCGCGGGCGCACTCCGCTGCAGCAGCCGCAAGATCATCGAACACACTAATGATTGTATCGGCTTCCACATGGGCGAGGCCGAAGGAACGAATCCCGGGCGTATCAATGATCCAACCGCCGTGGGGCAAGCGCAACGCCACCGACTGGCTGGATGTGTGCCGCCCTTTGCCGACGCCGGAAACCTCGCCGGTGGCGCGATCCGCATCCGGAACTAGGCGGTTTACCAAGGTGGATTTGCCCACGCCGGAATGGCCGATTAAGGCGGTAATGTGGCCGTCGACAAATTCCTCCACGCGTTCGATCGGATCGGCAATGCCGCACACCACCACCGGCACCTCCAGATCCGTAAACAAGGCGGCGAACTCCGTAGGATCCCCGAGATCGGACTTGGTTAGGCAAATAATCGGGCGCACGCCGCCCACGAACGCGGCGATCAATGCGCGCTCTACAAACCCCGAACGGGGCGGCGGATCGGCGATGGCGGAGACGATCAATAATTGCTCCGCATTGCCAACGATCACGCGTTCGTATGGGTCGATATCATCCGCCGTGCGGCGCAATACGCTCGTACGTTCCTCAAGGCGCACGATTCGCGCCAGCGTGCCCGGGGTCCCCGAAGTATCACCCACCACGGCTACGCGGTCACCAACCACGATGGGCGTGCGGCCGAGTTCGCGGGCGCGCATACAGGTAACCGGTGTGTCCGCGCCGTCGATAATTACCCCCCACCGGCCGCGGTCTTTTGTGACCACCATGCCCACCTCGGCGTGCTCGTGCGCGGGACGGTCCTTGGTTCGCGGCCGCGAGCCCTTCCCAGGGCGGATTCGAACATCTGATTCGTCCCACGAGCGCTTAGCCATTGGCCATGTCCCCCCACATCTGGGCAAAGCCGGGCAGCGTCTTATCGGTGGTCTCAACGTTTTCGATCTGCATGCCGGGCACCCGCAGGCCAAGGATCGCGCCCGCCGTGGCAATGCGGTGATCCGCGTAACTGCACCAAATTCCGCCGCGCAAGGGACGCGGCGAAATATGCAAACCATCAGGCAATTCGATGCAGGAGCCGCCCAGATTATTGATCTCGCGGGCCAATGCCGCCAACCGGTCCGTCTCGTGGCCGCGCAAATGCGCGATGCCCGTCAGCCGCGAATCGCCCTCCGCGAGCGCGGCCAAGGCGGCGATGGTGGGGGTCAATTCGCCGATATCGCCAAGATCTAACGTCACGCCTTGGAGCGGGTTATCCGGGCCGGTTACCGTCAAAGTGCCATTGGAAAGCGTGACCGAACAGCCCATCTGCTCTAGGATGCCGCGGAACGCATCGCCCGGTTGCGTGGTGCGGCTCGGCCAATCCGGGATGCGCACCGTGCCGCCGGTGACGGCCGCCGCCGCAAGGAACGGGGTGGCGTTGGACAAGTCCGGTTCGATCTGCCACGTGCGGCCGTGGATCGGGCCGGGCGATACGCTCCACTCCGCGTCGCCGGTGCGCACCGTCACGCCCGCCGCGCGCAGCATCTCCACCGTCATATCGATGTGCGGGGTGCTTGGGATGCGGCGGCCCTCGTGGCGAACACACAGGCCATCTGTGTAGCGGGCGCCGGCCAATAATAGGCCCGAAACGAATTGCGAAGACGCGCTGGCGTCAATGGTGACAACCCCGCCGGCGGGCTGGCCGCCGCTAATGCTAAACGGCAGCCTTTCGCCAATCACGGTGACCCCGAGGTCACGCAAGGCGTTGAGGATCGTATCCATCGGGCGCACCCGCGCCTGCGCGTCGCCATCGAAATGCGTGTTGCCCTTGGCCAGGGCCGCGACCGGCGGGACGAAGCGCATCACGGTGCCGGCCAAGCCGCAGTCCACGTCGCCGCCATGCAGCGGGCGGGGGTGAACGTGGATCGTGGAGCCATCAATATCCAGCTCGGCGCCTAGGTTCTGCAGCGCGGACATCATCAGGTCGGTGTCCCGGCTGCGCAGCGCCCCCAGCAATGTGGAGGGCCCGTCCGCCAACGCGGCTAGGATCAACGCCCGGTTCGTCATCGATTTCGAACCCGGGATGCGCTGCGTCCACACGATAGGGTGACTCGCCGTGGGGGCGGCCCACAACGGTGTTGCCGATGCTGTTAATTCACTCACACTCCCATGATAAAGGGTTACGCAACCAGATCAGCGAACCTTGCGCTGGTCACCGCGGCAAGGTCCGCAGGTGCCAGCCCGATATCCAAGCCGCGCTTGCCGCCCGATACGAAAATCTCTGCAAACCCCTCGGCGCTCGCATCGATGGCAGTGGGGAGCGGGCGCTTCTGGCCAAGCGGGGAAATCCCGCCCGGAATATAGCCAGACGAGCGTTGCGCATCCGCGGAATCCGCCATCACAGCCTTAGCAACGCCGAAGGCTGCGGCCGCTTTCTTGAGGCTCAGCGAATGCGTTACGGGGATCACGGCAACGGCAAGCTGCCGCTTGGAACCCTTGCCGGCTGTGAGATCTATCACTAATGTCTTAAAAACCTGATTGGAATCTATGTTCAATTGCAGCTGGAGCGCTTCAGCAGCATGGGCACCATAGTCCCCGTCGCCAGCGTCGAAGGTATGCACGCGGTGGGCAATCGCGGCGTCGATAAGCACCTGGAGAGCGGCAGTGGCGGCCGCGTGCTTCTTCTTCTTTGCCATAGTTTCACGTTATACCCCTTAAAATAGTGCCTCATGACGGAAAACTCCTCCGCTCGGTTCGAAGCCGAAGCCCTCCCGCTTCTGGACCAGCTCTACGGCGGTGCGCTGCGCATGACCCGCAACCCCGCCGACGCCGAAGACCTCGTACAAGAAACCTATATGCGGGCCTACCAAGCCTTCGATAGCTTCAAACCAGGCACCAACCTGAAAGCCTGGCTATACCGGATCATGACCAACCTATACATCAACTCCTACCGCAAGGCGCAACGGCAACCGTCGCAACTCCCCACCGAAGAAATCACCGACCATCAGCTACTACAATCCTCGCAACACCTCTCCACCGGGCTTGAATCCGCCGAAGTGGAAGCGCTGAAACTCCTGCCAAACTCGCAGATCACCGAAGCGCTGAACAACCTGCCGGAAGAATACAGAATGGTGGTGTACTACGCCGATGTGGAAGGGCTTGCATATAAAGAAATCGCCGAAATCATGGATACGCCGCTCGGCACGGTGATGAGCAGACTACATCGGGGAAGAAAACAACTCCGAGCCGTGTTGAAGGATGTGGCTCAAGAACACGGCATTGGGCTCACACGCCCAAAGGTGGAAACAACCAAGCGGAAGGCACCGGCAAAATGAAAGAAGACCACGAATGCTTTTGCGGCTGTGAAGACGCCTACGAAGCGCTCTTCTTATTGCTGGACGGGCACATGGAGCAAGCCGAAGCCCAGCGGCTCAAAGAACGCGTGCTGGCCTGCCCCGCCTGCTTCGAAGCGCTAGGGATCGAACAGGAAGTCCGGGCGCTCGTGCGCCAATGCTGCGGCGTGCATGCGCCCGTGCGGTTGCGGGAGCGCATCACGATAGCCATCCGGATTGAGCAACGGCGGGGGTAATTTGCGGGGGACAGGCGGCTGGTCCAACTACCCCCAAACACGCGAAAGGCCGTTATCCCAATCCGAGGGATAACGGCCTTACACTCCAAGCTTGGGCTTAGGAGTTGGGGCGTTTGCCGTGGTTTGCCTTGCCCTTGCGACGGTCCTTGCGCTTACGTCCACGCTTGCTCATGCGTTTCTCCTTGGAAATCGGGGTGAAAACTTCTCACCACTGTAGCCGCTTCTGAGCGTGGGATAAAATTTTAGACAGTCGCGCGGGTGCGGGTACGACCACGGTTCTTACGGCGCTTGAGTGCACGGCGTTCGTCTTCGCTCATGCCGCCCCAAACGCCAGCATCCTGGCCGGATTCCAGTGCCCATGCCAGGCACTGGGAGGTCACGGGGCAACGGTTGCACACAACCTTAGCGGTTGCAATCTGTGCGAGTGCGGGTCCCGAGTTGCCGACCGGGAAGAAGAGCTCGGGGTCTTCATCGCGGCACACTGCCTTGTGGCGCCAATCCATGTTTGTTCTCCTTCTCGTGTCAGGTTGTTCTCAGCTTAAAATTACGCTGCATAATTGATACTCGCAAGGGGTGCGTGAGCACTCTCACGAGATCGGGGTAAAACGGGGGAGGAGATCGCTATCGGACTTCGTTGATGAAATCGTATGACGTCTCCGGCTACTGCAAAATAATGGCACGCTACGAGTTTCTTGGCTAGAGTTTAGGTTGAAAATGTGTCAGAAATCACAAGAGAGGGTGCCACGACGGCTGCGTTATATGGATCGTGCACACCTCGAATTACCCACCTGCCGCGCCAAAAAACACCGCCCCTACCTGCGGAAATAATTGTTTTGTCGCGGTGAGTATATTGTGCGCCATTCCGTCAATTCGCGGAATCTGCAGCAGGGGGATCGCACGGGTGTGTTTCCTGAGCGCGGGGGCAAAGTTGTGCGCAGGTAAACTTGTTCACTGTGACTGATTCGAAATATTTGCCGCCGGCCACCGTGCGCCGCGCTGGGTGGTTGAGCCTAGCCGAGGCGGTCGTCGGCATTATCTTCGCGATATTTCTGCTGTTTCACCAGGATATAGGCAAGATTTGGACGGAAAACCCGCGCGGGCTCTACCTAATCCTCGGCACCCCGCTGTTTTTGATCATTGTGTTCGGAACCGTAGGCGTGGCCGCCTGGATGATGGTGCGCGGACGCCGCTGGGGCCGCGGCCCGGTTGTCATGTGGAACATTTTCCTCCTCCCGCTGGCTTATTACGTTGCCCAAGCGGGCCAGTGGATTTGGGGGGTCCCCGTGCTGCTCCTCGGCATTTTCGGGCTCAGCCAATTGTTTAGCAAGACGGCGGTCAGCTGGACCACCGCCCGCTACCGGGACTAGCGCAAACCGACCAGTTGTTCGCCCCGCTTTTCCACCAAGGTGTCTCCCACCAAAGCGAGCGACACCCTGCCCTCGTAGCCGCTCCGATCCACGGGGATCGTATATTCGATTTCCCCATTGCTCCAATTGGCTACGGCAATACCGTCCCGCACGGGGAACAGCAACCTATCCCCAACGGCGGTTCCTGTGCCCAGGGCGTCCTTAAAGATGTGAGTTACGCTCAGATCCTCAGGTTTTAACAAGTAAAGCCGTGCCCCATCGAACCATGTCATGTGGTGCGGCAGGTCCGCCATTTCCCGGGAGTCCGGCACCGGCGCCCGTTCCACCTCCGCCACGATGGGATGCTCGGTGACATATGAGAGAATCCGTGGAGTTGGCTGAGCCACATACACGGCCGCCCCGGTCTGTCCCACGGCCACGAGCTGCGCCTCGGAACCCGGAATGGAGATATCCCGCGTGATTTTCGGTTCCCGCGAATCATCCGGCACGCGTTTTTGGTAGCGCAGCATCGTTTCCGGGCAGGTTTCCACGACCGCCACCAGGGATTTCCGGGTTCCGGCGCTGTGGATTACGCATTCTTCGTGGGGTTGCAGGTTCGGTTCCGCCTTGATCGGCGAGTCGCCGTATTCGACTGTGCGCACCATGTCGCTGCGCCAGAGTTCCACGCGTTCCTCGTTATAGGTTCCTACCGCATCGTTGGAGCTGAGCGGCCAGACTTCGGCGGGTGCTGCGGCGCTGCGGGTTGCTCGGTAGGTGCCGGACGCGGCGTCGATAGACGTGACGTCGCCGCAGCCCGCGCTATTGCGGAACGTTGCCACCACCGTGTGAAACGCCGCCGCGAGTGAGCACACGTCCAGGTCACGGGCGTAGGTCCATATGGTTTCGCCGGTGCTGGGGTCCATCGCCGTAACCGTGCTTTTCGACGCCGCGACCACAATGCCGTCAATATTCACCGGGCGGGCACCCACCGACGTATCTGTGGCCTCCCAAATCTGGGTGACCGAACGCGGCGGGGAGGTCGGCGTTGGGGCAGGGGTGAATTGCTCACTGGCGGATTGGAGCTCCGCGTGGCGCGCCGGCGCGTGGTACCAAACATTGCCTATGCCCAAGACGGCGCACGTGGTCAGTGCCGCGGCGATAACGATATTGCGATTCATCGGCGCCGCCGAGTTCCGGTGCGACGCGGGCCGCGCAATTGCCGTTGGGTCCGAATGGCCCCGACACCGCCGAAAACCTTGCGGGCGGGGCCAACGGTGCCGGTGGCTGAGGCGGGGATGTCGAGGGCGCTGAAAAGCTCGGGCGAGGTGGAAAACCACTGCGGAGGGTTCGGCTGCTCCAACCCCAGCTCCGCATTGATCGCCTGCCATTTCGGCAGCTCATCGTAGCCCACCAAAGTCACGGCGGTACCAGAATGTCCAGCGCGGCCCGTGCGCCCGATGCGGTGCACATACGTCATCTCATCGTCGGGGGTTTGGTAATTGATCACGTGGGTGACATCCGTAACATCGATGCCACGGGCCGCGACATCCGTGGCCACGAGTATATCGATCGTTCCGTCGCGGAACGCCGCTAGCGATTTCTCCCGTGCCACCTGGCCCATATCCCCGTGCACCGCGCCTACCGTGAACCCGCAGGCCGCGAGCTCTTCCGCAACCTGCGCCGCCGTGCGCTTCGTGCGGGTAAAAATGATCGTCCGGCCGCGGCCTTCCGCCTGCAATACCCGCGAGGTAATCGCCGTCTTATCCATTCGGTGCGCCTGGAACACCACCTGGCGCGTGGTGGAATGCGTCTGCCCCGCATTCGGCGATTCCGCCCTAATGTGCATCGGTTTGTGCATAAAGCTGCGCGCCAAGGTAATGATCGGGCCCGGCATGGTGGCGGAAAACAGCATCGTTTGGTGCGGGTGCGTCAACGCCTTGAGCAGCTTTTCAATGTCCGGGAGGAAGCCTAGGTCTAGCATCTCGTCAGCTTCATCAAGGACGAGGATTGCCACGCGGTCCAAGGCGAGGCTGTGTCGCTGATATAAGTCAATGAGGCGGCCCGGTGTGCCCACAACAATGTCTATGCCCTTTTGTAAGGCGGAAATCTGTTCCTCATAGGGCTTGCCCCCATAAATGGTAAGGATTCTTAGGGGCAGATTTTTAGCTGCTACCTCTAGGTCTTCGCCTACCTGGATGGCCAGTTCACGCGTGGGCACGACGATGAGCGCGCGGGGTGTTCCGTCGATTTCCTCGACATCGGCGGAGTCGAACACGCGGTCTAAGACGGGGATGCCGAAGCCGAGCGTTTTGCCCATGCCGGTGCGGGCCTGGCCGATAATATCCCCGCCATCCAGCGCGACTGGCAGCGTGAGCTCCTGAATCGCAAAGGTGTGCGTGATCCCGGCGGCGGCGAGGGCGTCCGTAATTTCGATTGCGACGCCGAGTTCCGCGAAGGTCGGGCCGACTGAACCTGGGGTACCGTGAACTTGAGCAGACACGTCATTGATACTAGTTGTCTGGTGTCTATGATGGTGCAGGGCCCTCGATTCAGGGCGCGTCAGTGCACGGCTTTTCCGCCACAAGCACATAGCATGAGTACTGCATAGGCAAAGTATGAAAGCCGGCAGTAGCCAGTATTTGAAGCCACGCGGTGCCGTGAGCTTTCATGTAGTGGATGTGCGCTTTCATGCATGCTTTCAAGAAAGAGTGGAGTAAATGGACATTAAAATTGGGTTTAGCGATTCCGCACGGGAACTCGTTGTGGTATCCAACCAGACGCAGGACGAAGTGCTTGCGTTGGTAACCGCCGCGGTGGCCGATGACGCTGGTGTCCTGCAGCTGGCCGACGATAAAGGCCGCCAGTATGTGGTGCGTAATAGCCGCATTGCCTATGTGGAGGTGGGGAAAAACCAAGCGCGACAGGTTGGTTTCGCCGGGTAAGCGTTCCCGGCTGTGCGCGTGTGTGATCCCCTCCGGTTAGCGCCCTTTACCCAAGGGTGAATGTTGATTTTCGTTCATCATGCAGGCTCGTTCAAGGGAGTAAGCCATTTCTAGGCAACGCCGTCCAGAGCCGGAACCGCTGCTCGTTCGATTTGCCCGTGAATTCGGGTGGCGGGCGTATGCGATTCCGGTGCTGTTTGTGATTACTATTTGGGTGTTCGTTGATGTGTTATTGGGCAGCACCACCGATGGTGCCACCAATACCACGGCGGATCGAACCGCCGCGACCTCCGTGGTTACCTCCGCGGTGACCGGTCGTGGCAGTGGCCCGAATCCTGCGGAATCGGAGAAACCGCACTTGGCCACCGGGGACCTGCCCCCGGGCGCGCCCTATGCGGAGGCCGGGGTGGGCACCTTCCGCCTGGTGGGTGCGCCCGGCGAGCAAATGGGGCAGGGCCTGGAGCGGGTGTTTACCTATGTGGTGGAGATTGAAGACGGCATTGATACGACTGTGTACGGCGGGGACGATAGCTTCGCCGCGATGATTGATGCGACCTTGGGGAATCCGAAGGGCTGGATCGGCGACCCTAAGTTCGGTTTCCGGCATGTCGGCCCGGACGAGGAGCCCGATTTAAGAATTCAGCTGGCTTCCGCCCAAACTACGCACAACAACTGCGGTTTTGATATTAAAATGGAGACTAGCTGCTTTACCTCAGCCGGCAATCGCGTGATTTTAAATGAATCTCGCTGGGTGCGGGGCGCACTTCCTTTCGAAGGTGACCTGGGCTCTTACCGCCAGTACATGGTGAACCACGAGGTGGGCCATGGCATTGGGTTTGCCAGCCACCAGCCGTGTGCGAAAGACGGCGAATTGGCGCCGATTATGATGCAGCAGACGTTGAGTGTGAATAATTCCGAGTTGCATGGGATTAACCCAGAGGAGGTCTACCCGGATGACAACGCAACCTGCGCGACAAACCCGTGGCCCTTCCCCCACGCCGGTTAACGCCCACCGCTACGCCCGCCACCTGACCCTTCCCGGCATTGGCCTGGAGGGGCAGCGCGCGTTATTGGGTGCCCGCGTGTTGTGCGTCGGCGCCGGCGGACTCGGTTCCCCCGTGATCCAATACCTTGCCGCTGCGGGCGTAGGCACCCTGGGCATTATCGATGGAGATGCGGTGGAAGAATCCAATCTCCAGCGCCAAGTAATTCACTCCCTGCGCGCGGTGGGGGAGGCGAAGGTAACCTCGGCGGCGCAGTGGGTGGAGGCGCTGAACCCGGACGTGAAGGTGGAGCAATACGATTCCCGCCTGAACGCCGGCAATGTGGTGGATACCCTGTCCCGCTACGACATTGTGGTGGACGGCTCCGATAATTTTGCCACCCGCTACCTCGTGTCGGACCATTGCGCGGACCTGGGGATCCCCGTGGTGTGGGGCGCGGTGTACCGTTTCGAAGGCCAGATTTCCGTGTTTGCGGAGGGCTATACCCTGCGCGACGTGTACCCGGAACCCCCGGCGAACGCACAAAATTGCGCCGAGGCCGGCGTGTTGGGAGTGCTGCCCGGGGTGATCGGCACGATGATGGCTGCGGAGGTAATCAAATTGATCACCGTAGTCGGCGAGCCCCTGGTAGGCAGGATCGGTATTTGGGACGGCGCCCGGGCGAATTTCCGCACGGTGCGCTTTGCGCAATCCCCGGATAGTGAGGCGTTGCGGCATACGTTTTCCCAGGCCCCCGCGTGCGAATTGGAATCCCCCACACAGGTGCGTTCGGTTCCGGTTTCCGAGTGGCAGGATTTGGTTGCTTCCGGCGTCACGATCATCGATGTCCGCGAGCCACACGAATGGCGCGGCGGGGTCTTAGGGCAGCCTGTGTTCGCCCCCTTATCCGCCCTGCGCAACGACGATTTTTCCAGCGTTGCCCAATTAGATAGGGAGCGCCCTGTCGCCGTGTATTGCGCGGCCGGCGCCCGTTCCCGGGTAGCGGCGCTGTTGCTGGAAGGCGCGGGTTTCGTTGATGTGACCTCCTTGGATGGCGGTATCACCGCTTGGTGGATGCGTGATTAAAATGTCCGCCATGGACCTGATTCCTGACCGTGTTCGAAGCGCCTTCCATGTAGGCACCGGCCCTGCCGAAGTGTTGGGGCAAGCCTGGGATTATGGTGTCCGCATCAATCACACCGTGTTGTCGCAGGTGATTGACCCGGTGCAGGCTTCGTGGTCCGCGAAGGTTCGGGAAACGCTACAGCCTTTGGGTGTGCGCATGGTCCGCCCCGTTCGCGCCACCGATGGTCGCCTCGTGGTGAGCGGCTGGCGCGCCTCCGCATTTGTGGAGGGCGAGGTGGCCCGGCGTGTAGACGAAACCGTGTGTGCCGCGCTCCGGCTTGCCGACGCCCTGGCCGACCTGCCCGTACCCGACAGCGCCGTTTCCTCCGTCCGCGCGCCTTGGTCCCATCACGATTTATTCGCCGTGGCGGACCGCGCGGCCTGGTCGGCGAACCCGGCCGGCGTGTTGGAATCCGGCCTCGATGTCACGGCCACCCCCAAGGAAGAACAGCTCGCGGCCCTGCATCTCGCTGCCAAGATCACCCCGCATCTTAAGGAGCTTCGTTCCCGCCGCCAGGTCGGCCACGCCGATATGCTGGCCACCACCTTGTACCAAGGCACAAACATGCCGGTGGTTACGGACATTCTGCCGGTCGCCCGCCCCCACGGCTATACCGCCGTCCAGGTCATGGTCGACGGCATGATCGCCGGCGCCGTCGACTATAAGATCATCCGCCGGTTCGCCCATATCCCCGAGATCGGCCAACTCGTCCTGCGCGCAACCCTTTATCGACTTTTCGTGCACACCCTCCACCCCAGCGCCCAAGAATCCACCCGCGCCAACATGGAGAAGCTCGTCGCCTACCTCGTCCGAGGCCTCTAAGTGCCCCCTGCGTAGCCGCCCCGCTTCGCGGGCCACGCCACGCCGAGATCGCTTGCACACAACCACCCCGCATACCGATCGGTTGAACAAATCCACCCCGCAAACCTACCGGTTGCGCGCTACCTACCGGCGGCGGGGTGATTTCGAGGGGTTGAAGCGTCTCCCGAGCTCCGCGCCAAGGCAGATCCGACACGCCAGCCGCCGCGCGGTGGTGTTTCCGCAGGACGCCGAACTTGCCCTGTCAGATCTGCCTGAGGCAGATGTGGCGGGGCCAATGGTTCGGGATAGTTCGACATTCGTCGTCTGGGAAGCTTCGCCGGCCCTTGCTTGCCGATAGGTTGTGTGCAGCCGTTGACCTGCGATGGTCCGGAATTTCTTCATTGGGGTGGTCAACGAAGAATGGAAAGACGAGCTGCGGGGTTTTTGGGCCAGATTCGTCCTGGATTTCTTCGTTGGACCCCCGAATGAAGAATAGAAAGACGAGTCCCAGGTCGGCGGTTGCGCACGACTCATCGTCCCTCAGATGTAGCGCTGCGCTAGGCCTGGCTAAGCCCCGAGCGGTTGTGCACAACCCATCGGCGGTGTGATGTGGAGGGGTTGAGGCGTCTCCCGAGCTCCGCGCCAAGGCAGATCCGACACGCCAGCCGCCGCGCGGTGGCATTTCCGCAGGACGCCGAATTCGAGCTGTCAGATCTGCCTGAGGCAGATGTCGCAGAGCCGATGGCTGGCAAAGGTTCAATCTTGTCTGTGCTTCACGGCCTTGCCGGCAACTTGCCCTGATAGGTTGTGTGCAGCCGTTGACCTGCGATCGTCCGGAATTTCTTCTTTGGAGCGCTCAACGAAGAATGGAAAGACGAGCTGCGGGGTTTTTGGGCCAGATTCGTCCTGGATTTCTTCGTTGGACCCCCGAATGAAGAATAGAAAGACCAGCCCCAGGTCGGCGGTTGTACACAACCCATTGACCTGGGTGGTTGTGCACAGCCCATCGGCCTCGGCGGCGGCAGTGACTTTTCGGCCACCGGCGTGCGACCACAACCTACCGGCGGCGGGGTGATTTCGAGGGGTTGAAGCGTCTGTAGAGTTCCCCGCCCAGGCAGATCCGCCACGCCAGCCGCCGCGCCCAGGCAGATCCGCCACGCCAGCAGCCGCGTGGTGGCATTTCCGCAGGAACGCGAAGCGGCTGTGTTACATCTGCCTCAGGCAGATTCGACAGGCTCAATGGTTCGAAAAAGTTCAAACTATACGTGGGCGATTCGAGGTACGGACACCCCGACTTTCACGCAAACCGTCGGCGACCTCGCAGGTCACACCCCCACACCCGCCCAAACAAATGTGCGAATGCGGAGGGACCGGTGGGGGATCTTGTTTGCAGCGTCTGACACACTGGAGGGCATGAGTGAATTCGAGCCCGCTCGGAGATTCCAGCAGCCCCCTCACCCGGACGTCCGCCTTGTCCCCAGCAAAGCCACGCAACCGCGCACACCCAGCGCCGATGCTGTGAAGATTGTGGAAACCGGTGGCACGTGGCGCGTGACTGGGCCCGCGGGTTCGGGGGTGAGCCGCTTGGTGGTCGATGTGGTGTTGGAGTCGCTGCGCCGCGGCGTGCCGCCTTCCGGCATTCTGGTTGTCGCTCATTCGAAGGAGTCCGGCGCGAAGTTGCGCCAGGAGATCGCGGACCAGATCGCCCACCTTGGTTTCGTTTCGGACGGCCCCCTCGTCCGTTCCGCCCATTCGCTCGCGTTTGCTATCGTCCGCCTGGGTGAGGAGAACGCCCGGTTGCTTACCGGCGCGGAGCAGGATGCCATGATCCGGGAATTGCTGGCCGGCCATGTGGAGCACGGCGCGGCGATCTGGCCCGCGGAGCAGCGTGAGGCGTTGGGGTTTTTGGGTTTCGCGCGCGGCCTGCGGGATTTCCTGCTGCGCGCTCAGGAACGCGGCCTCGGCCCGGAGGATTTGGAGCACCTGGGCCGGCAGCATGGTCGCCCGTTGTGGACTGCGGCAGGCGAATTTATGCGCGAATACGAGCGCACGATGGAGCTTTCGGGCTACCGTGGCTATAACGCGTCCGAGTTGGTTACTGCCGCGTTGTATGTGTTGCAGCTCCATCCGGAGGTGTTGGAACGCACGCAGCGCCGCATCCACACCATGATTATCGACGACGCGCAGCACATGGACCCACGCACCGCCGAGCTGTTCCGTACTTTGATGCCCGCAGCGAAATTGGTGTTGCTCGCCGGCGATCCCGAGCAATCGGTGTTTCGGTTTCGCGGTGCCCGCCCGAGTTTTTTGATGCGCACCCCGGTGCAGCACGAACTCACGCTCACACATGCGTTTTATTCGCCTAAGGTTTCCGCGGTGATCGCCGATACCCCGGGAACCCAGATCGCCCTGGTCGCGGATACTTTGCGGCGCGCCCACCTGCTGCAGGGCGTGCCGTGGCAAGACATGGCGGTGATCGTGCGTTCGGCCGGCCAATTGGGCTCGGTGCGGCGCGGGTTATTGGCCGCCGGCGTGCCCGTGCACCTTGATCCCACCGACGTGGTGCTTGCGGAGCAGCGCATTGTCGCCTCCCTGATCTTGGGCGTGCGTTCCCTGCAACGCGATCTCACCCACGATGAATTGGAGGAGCTTGCCCTCGGTCCGGTGGGTGGCGCGGACCCGGTGACTCTGCGTCGCCTGTTGCGCGGGTTGCGCCAGGGGGAGCTCGGCCGTGGCGGTCAGCGCCGCGCGCTCGATGTGTTGGCGGATTTGGTGTTGCCCCGCCGCGACGCCCAGGACCCCGAGGTGATTGAAGGTTTGACCGAACGCGAGGTTGCGGTGTTGGATCGCATCCGCACCGTGTTGGCCGCGGGTTCCCAGGCTGCCGTCGCGGGTTCCGTGGAGCAGGTGTTGTGGGCGTTGTGGGAGGCGACGGGCCTTGCCGAGCGCCTGATGGCTGCCAGTCTGCGCGGCGGGGCGTCGGGCTCCCAGGCCGATCGCGACCTCGACGCCGTGATGACGCTTTTCGACGCCGCGGGGGACTTCGTCGAGCGTCGCCCCGGCGCCAGCATTGAAAGCTTTATTCGACATATCGAAGAGCAGCAATTGCCCACCGGTGCTCGGGATCGTCGGGGCATTACCCCGGAGGCGGTGCCATTGCTTACGGCGCACGCCACCGGGGGCAGGCATTGGCACACGGTGTGTATCGCCGGGGTGCAGGAGGGCGGTTGGCCGTCGTTGGGGGAGACCGGCACCCTGTTCGGCCAGGAGGAGCTTGTCGATCTTATCGACGACGGCATCGACCCCAACCAGCCCATCAGCCGCGCCGTGGAGCGCCTGGAAGAGGAGCGGCGATTGTTCCGCATGGCTTGTTCCCGCGCCAACCACCGGCTCTTGGTCACGGCGGTGGAAAGCCCCGATTCCAATGAGGTGATGGAGCCTTCCCGGTTTATGTGGGAACTCGACGTGTCGGTCGAACGGGTTGGCGGGGATGCAGAACAGGTGGAGGGTAAAGATCCGGA
This sequence comes from Corynebacterium canis, assembly GCF_030408595.1. Taxonomy (NCBI): domain Bacteria; kingdom Bacillati; phylum Actinomycetota; class Actinomycetes; order Mycobacteriales; family Corynebacteriaceae; genus Corynebacterium; species Corynebacterium canis. The sequence continues at coordinate 748,320 of NZ_CP047080.1, forward strand.
GCAATTGCGGGTCCTGTCCGTGCCATCGCTCATCGCCGAGCTGCGGCGGGTGGTATCGGACGGGGCGGAGCGGGAGTCGCGGCGTCGACAAGCGGCCCGGCAATTAGCACGTTTGGCCGAGGCTGGGGTGTACGGTGCGCACCCCGATGAATGGTGGGGATTGCGGCCCGTCACGGGTGGCGCTTTGCAGGACCCCGGGCAGTCGCTCACGCTTTCGCCATCGCGCATTGAGGCTATTGCGCAATGCCCGCTCAAGGCGACCCTCGGCAATCTGGAAACCGAGGAGGATACGCCCATTCACCTGCTCCGCGGCACCCTCGTACATGCGTTCGCGGAGGCGGTGGCGCGGGGGGTGGACGCGAAGCAGGCGCAGGGCATCGTCACGCAGGCGTACCAGCAATTGCTCAACGAACCGGAGTGGAAAATGCCCTCCGCGCTGGCGGATTGGGAGCACCTTATCTCGCGCACAAACCTCTGGCTTTCCACGAGCCGTTCGGCATATACGCAGGTAGGAGTGGAAATGCCGCTGCGGGTGACCATCGGCGAAACCCCCGACGGGCAAGGCGTGGCCATCAAGGGGCGCATGGACCGCCTCGAGCGTGAAGGCTCCGGCGCGCTGGTGGTGGTGGACCTGAAAACCGGCAAAACCATGCCCCCGGACAAAAGTATGAGCGAACATGCGCAGCTCGCCGCGTATCAATTGGCGCTGTCCCGGGGCGTGGTGGAAGACGGCAGGGTCCGCACCGCCCGCGCCGACGAAACCCCGGCACCCGTCGGCGGTGGCGTACTGGTGTTCCCCGCGCCGGAGCAGCAAAAAGTGCCGGTGCGCATGCAGGCAGCGCTGCCCCCGGAACAGCTCGATGAGCTGGCCGCCTGGCTGCCCGAACTGGCGTTGGAAATCCGTGGGCCGGAGCTGGCCGTGCGCGTGACTGACGCCTGCGCCAAATGCAACCTGCGCGCCCTGTGCCCGCTGCAACCCGAAGGACGGATGACCACCCATGTGTAGCCGCATCTCGCCGATCGCGCTTTCCCAAGCCCTTGGGCAAGAATTCCCGCCCACCGAACAACAAGCGGCGGTGATCGGCGCCGACCCTGGACCCATGCTGGTGGTCGCGGGCGCGGGCGCGGGCAAAACCGAAACCATGGCGGCGCGCGTGGTGTGGCTGGTGGCCAACGGCCTGGCCACCCCGGAGCAGGTGCTGGGCCTGACGTTTACCCGCAAGGCGGCCCAACAGCTTTCGCAACGCATCCGGCGCAGGCTTGGCGTGCTGGCCGGCATCGACGGGTTGCGCGATATCGACCCCACCGGAAAGCTTGGCGACGCCCTGCAAGCCATCACCCCGACCGTGTCCACCTACGATTCCTTCGCGGGCCGCGTGGTGGGGGAGTTCGGCCTGTTGCTGCCGGTGGAACCCTCGGCCCGGGTGATCAGCCAGACGGAATTGTTCCAGATCGCCTGGGACCTGGTGCGCGATTACGGCGGCAACCTCACCACTTCGTCGAGCCCGGCATCGGTGACGGATACGCTGCTGAACCTCACCGGCAGCATAGATAACCACATGGTCAGCCTCGACGATATCGTGGCGGAAACGGAACCGCTGTTGCGCCTGTTTCAGGAGCTGCCCAAGGCGCCGCGGCAGCGGGACGCGCTGAACAAGGACAGTCAACGCATTTGCGATCAGCAGCAGCTGCGCATGGAGTACCTGCCGCTGGTCAAGGCCCTAAAAACCACGCTGGCGGAGCGCAATGTGGTCACCTTTGGCGAGCAAATGTCGCTGGCCGCCCGGCTGGCGGAGACCCGCCCCCAGGTGGGCTATGCGCTGCGCCGCCGCTTCCGCGTGGTCATGCTGGATGAATACCAGGACACCAGCCACGCCCAGCGCGTGCTATTGCGCAGCCTGTTCGGCGGCGGCATGGACCCGGGGTTGACGGTCACCGCCGTGGGCGACCCCATGCAATCCATTTACGGTTGGCGCGGGGCCACCGCCGCCAATCTGCAGCATTTTATGAGCGATTTCCCCGTGGTGGACCGCCAGGGCGACACCAGCTTGGCGCCGAAAAAGCAGCTGACCACCAGTTGGCGCAATCCGGCGGAGGTGTTGCACCTGGCCAATGGGGTGTCCGCGGAGGTGCTGGGCCCGGCGAACGCGCCGAATCGTACGGTGCAGCCGCTGACCCCGCGTCCGGGCGCTACCCCCGGCGAGGTGCACCTGGGGTGGTTCGATACCGCCGCTTCGGAGCAGGCGTGGGTGGCGGACCGGCTGGCGGAGGAATACCACGCGCGCAAGGATGCCGGGAAGACGTTTACGGGCGCGGTATTGGTGCGCAAGAACCGGCATAGCGCGGCGATGGCGGCGCAATTGCAGGCCCGCGGCATTCCCGTGGAGGTGGTGAGCCTGTCCGGCCTGTTGGAGGTGCCGGAGGTGGCGGATGTGATCGCCTTCGCCGCGATGTTGGTGAACCCACTCGATACGGCGTCCGCTTTGCGCATTCTTGCCGGTCCGCACGTAGGTTTGGGCGCCAGCGACCTGTTGGCTTTGGGCAATCGCGTGACCAATTTGGCGGGCCGCGCGGTGGCGGATTTGCCTCCGGTGGCCACCGACCCGCTCGAACGTTTGCACCAGATTGTGGAGCAGACCATGCGCGCCGAACCCGAAGCGCAGGTCGGGCTTGCCGACGCCGTGGCCGACCTCGGTGAGCCCGAACGCTACACGCCCGCGGGCTTTGAGCGCCTGTCCGAATTGGCCGCGGAGCTGCGTCATGTGCGCACCCGCAGCCTGGGGCAGCCGCTGCCGGATTTGTTCGCCGAAATAGAACGTGTGTTGGGCGTGCGCACGGAGGTGTTGGCGCGCCAGGATCCGCGTGCCGACGGCGCGCCGGGCACCGTCCACCTCGACCGCCTCGCCGAGGAGGTCAACGCCTATGCCATGGTGCCCGGGGCCTCGTTAAAGGGGATGCTTGCGTATTTCCAGCTGGCCAAGGCCAAGGACAAGGGGTTTGCGCGCGGCGAGGTGCAGGTGCGGGCGGATCGCGTGCAGATCCTTACCGCCCACGCAGCCAAGGGTTTGGAATGGGACGTGGTGAGCGTGCTGCACGCCGCCAATACCACCTATGAGGACGACAGCACGCCGCGCGTCAAGGTGAACACCTGGGTGACCAAGGTGGAGGAGATCCCGTCCTCGCTGCGCGGTGACGCGGACCACGATGGCACCGGCGGCGGCGCCCCCGTGCTGGATGTCACCGATGCGGAAAACCGCAAGCAATTGGAGGATGCGCTCAAGGCGCACCGCGAGGATTTCAAGGCGGGCGTGTTTGAGGAAACCACCCGGCTGTTCTATGTCGCCCTCACCAGGTCCGAACGTGTGCTCTATGTGACGGGATCCCAGCTGAGCGACACCGGCACGGCGGGCGCTCCCTACCACGGACTCGCGCTGCTCGCGGACCTAGCGCCCGAATGCGTGTCCGAATGGTTCGAGGGTGCGGACGCCGAAGACGAGGCCGCCGCAACGCCGCCGAGCGCCATCTTCCCCGCGCCGGCCTTTACCACCAATGCGGAAGGCATCGCCGCCGGCGCCGCTCTCGTGCGCCAAGCCCTGGACGCCCTGCCGCCGCCCAATACCGAAGGCGACTTAGAGACCCTGTGGGAACAGGAAGTCACCGCCATCCTGGAGGAGCAACGCCGCCTGAGCAACCCCACAGTGGAGGTGGAAATCGGACGGGAATTGACCGCCAGCGACATGGTTGCCCTGCGCAATAGCCCCACCCAATTCGCCCGCCGCCTGCGCCGGCCCGTGCCCTTTAAACCGAACTCTTTTGCCAAACGCGGAACGGCCCTGCACCAATGGATCGAAGACCGCTACGGCCGCAGCAGCCTCCTCGATGAAGACCAACTCTTCCAAGACTCCGAACCCGATGTGCACGGCGCGGAGTTGGAGCGGCTGAAGGAACGCTTTTTGGCCAGTGAATGGGCGTCGAAAAGCCCAGCGTACGTGGAGCATCCCTTCGAGGTAGCCATCGCCGGACACCTGGTGCGCGGACGCATGGATGCGGTATTCCGCGACGGCGAACAAGGCTGGCTGGTCGTGGACTGGAAAACCGGCAGCCCGCCCAAAGGCGCGGACATGCGCGCGGCCATGATCCAGCTGGCGGTGTATAGGCACGCATGGGCGAAACTTCAGGGCGTGGACCCCGCCCGCGTGCGCGCCGCGTTCCACTATGTTGGCTGGAATCACACGTTTGAGCCGGATCACCTGCCACAATTAAAGGAACTGGAAGCGATGCTGAGCTAACCATTATGGTTGAGTGCGTTTCCTCTAGGAGCACGAAGGAGTAGGCGGCATGCGCAAAACCTTCCGTCAGCGGTTCCGGGTAGAGCCCGAGCTCGATGATCTCCCCGATCACGCGCTGCTCAATATCATCCGCATCCCGGAGCAGGGCACGTACAGTCCGTGGGCGCTGATCACCCGCCGCGTGGCGTACGCGCTGCTGCTGATGGCGGCGGTGTCCGTCCTGGTGTACGTGGATAAGGACGGCTACAGCGAAGACCTCACGTTTATCGACGCCGTCTATTACACAGCCGTCTCCCTCTCAACCACCGGCTATGGCGATATCACCCCAGTGACCCAGCACGCCCGGCTGATCAATATTACGATTATTACCCCGGTCCGGATCGCGTTCCTTATCCTATTGGTCGGTACCACCTTATCGGTGCTTACAGAGGAGACGCGGCGGGCGCTGCAAATCCAACGCTGGAGGAAGAGGATGCGCAATCACACAGTGGTGGTCGGCTACGGCACCAAGGGACGCTCCGCCGTGGCGGCGTTGCTGGCGGACGGCACCCCGCCGAACCAGATTGTGGTGGTGGACACCAACCAGCACGCCTTGGATATGGCCTCCAGCCAGGGGTTGGTCACGGTGCAGGGTTCCGCAACCAAGGCGGATGTGTTGAAGCTCGCCGGCGTGACGCGGGCGCGCGCGGTGGTGGTGGCGCCGAACAAGGACGATACGGCGGTGCTGGTCACCCTTTCCGTGCGCGAGATCGCCCCGAGCGCGACGATCGTGGCCAGCGTGCGCGAATCCGAAAACCTGCACCTGTTGAAGCAGTCCGGGGCGGATTCCGTGGTGATTTCCTCCGAAACCGCGGGCCGCATGTTGGGCTTGGCCACGGTGACGCCGTCCGTGGTGGAGATGATGGAGGACCTGCTCTCCCCGGACGAGGGCTTTTCCATTGCGGAGCGCGTGGTGCGCGAGGACGAGGTGGGCGCCAACCCCCGCCACCTAGCCGATATTGTGCTGGGCGTGGTGCGTTCCGGCGAGTTGTACCGCATCGATTCCCCGGAGGCGGAGATCGTCGAGCCGGGCGATCGCCTGCTGTATGTCCGCCGCGTGTTCAACGATGAAGTGCGTGAGCTGTGACCGGCTATATCCTCGTCGACGCCGCCGACCGCATTTGCCTAAACCCCGCGGGTGGCCCCCTGTGGCCCGCCGTCAGTGGCGCGCTGTTCCAAGTGCGTATCGACGCCGCGCACTGGGCAGCGCGTCTTCCTACCGAGCACCCGGACAGTGTGGAACCGCGCGCGCTATTCGATACGGAGTTCGGCTTTTTGGTGAGCCAGGCGGTGGCGTTGGTGCGGCACCGCGAAGCGTTCGCGTTCGACCCGCTGACGGGCGAGGAAATGACCTGGTCCGCCGATAATACCCGCGCGTTTGGTTCCGGCGGGCGGGAGTTCTTCCCGCGTATCGACCCCGCCGTGATCGGCCTTATCGAACACGCGGAGGAGCCGCGGCTGCTGGTGGGGCGCAATGTGCGGCGCGATTATTTCTCCCTGATCGCCGGCTATATCGCCCCCGGCGAAACCATGGAACAAGCTTTTGAACGCGAGGTATGGGAGGAGACCGGCCGCCGGGTATCCGATATCTCCTATGTGGCCAGCCAGCCGTGGCCTACCTCCAGCTCCCTGATGTTTGGCGTGCAGGCGAAAACCGCCGACGATGCGGCCGTGGGGACGTGCGATGGCGAGCTTGCCGAGATCCGATGGATTACCCTCGACGACATCCAAGGTAAAACCCTGCCGTTGGCGCCGCTCGGTTCGCTGGCGCACCGCATGATTCAGAAGTGGGCTCAGAAGCATGATCAACCTGAATGACCTCGACGATGACCAGCGCATTGCCGCCACCGCGCGGCGCGGACCGGTGTGTATCCTCGCGGGCGCAGGCACCGGCAAAACCCGCACGATTACGTACCGGATCGCCCACCTGATCGGTTCGGGTTTTGTCAGCCCCACCCGCGTGCTGGCCGTCACCTTTACCGCCCGCGCCGCCGGTGAGATGCGCCACCGCCTGAACCTTATGGGCATCGGAGGGGTGCAGGCCCGCACCTTCCACGCGGCGGCCCGCCGCCAACTCAGCTACTTTTGGCCGCAGGTGGCCGGGGACCTGCCCTGGCAGCTCATAGATAATAAATTCCCCTTGGTTGGCCGCGCGGTACGCACCATGGGCGTCGAATCCACCACTGATACCGTGCGCGATGTGCTCAGCGAGATCGAATGGGCCAAGGCCTCCCTGATCAGCCCCGATAGCTATGTCGAGCGGATCGCCGGCACCAAGCGCACCCCGCCGCTGCCCGCCGAGACTGTGGCCCGGATCTACCAACTCTACGAAAAATCTAAACTGAGCCCGGAGGGGGTGCTTCTGGATTTCGACGATCTGTTGATCCATACCGCCGGCGCCCTGGAAAACTCCCCGGCAGTGGCGGAGGAATTCCGCGCCCAATACCGCAGCTTCGTGGTGGACGAATACCAAGACGTCACCCCGCTCCAGCAGCGCGTGCTGGACGCCTGGTTGGGGGATCGCGACGACCTCACCGTGGTGGGCGACGCGAACCAAACCATCTACTCCTTTACCGGCGCCACCCCGTCCTACCTGCTGGACTTTTCCCGGACCTACCCGGACGCGGTGGTCACGCGCCTGCAGCGCGACTATCGTTCCACCCCGCAGGTCACGCGGCTGGCCAACACCATCATCAGCAAGGCTGCCGGCCGCGTCGCCGGCACCCGCCTCGAACTGATGGGCATGCGCCCCGCCGGCCCCGAACCCGAATTCCACAGCTACGACGACGAGCCCACCGAGGCCCGCGAAGTCGCCGCCAAAATCCAGAAATTGATCAATCAAGGCGTTCCGGCCTCCGAGATCGCCGTGCTGTACCGTATCAACGCGCAATCCGCAGTATTCGAACAAGCGTTGGCCGACGCGGGCGTCGTTTATCAAGTGCGCGGCGGGGAAGGCTTTTTCCAACGCCCCGAAATCCGGCAAGCCATCACGCAACTCGTGCGCGCCGCCAATAGCACCACCTTCCCGCCGGAAGCCGTCGGCGATCAATTGCATCGCGTGGCCCGCGCCGTGCTGGCCCCCATGGGGCTCACCCCCACCGAGCCCACCGGCACCCAAGCCCGCGAACGCTGGCAATCCCTCAACGCGCTGGTAGATCTTATCGACGAGCTGGGCCAAGCCACCCCCGACCTGGATATCCACGGCGCCCTGAAACAGCTCAAGGAACGCGCCGAGGCCAAGCATCCGCCCACGATGGAAGGCGTCACCCTAGCCTCCCTCCACGCCGCCAAGGGGTTGGAATGGGACGCCGTGTTTCTGGTGGGCCTCGTCGACGGCACGCTGCCCATCACCCACGCCATCAAGGCGGGCGATGAAAACATCGAAGAGGAACGCCGGCTCTTCTACGTCGGCGTCACCCGCGCGCGCGAACACCTGTGCTGTTCCTGGGCGGCGGCCAGGCAGGAAGGCGGCCGCAAATCCCGCACGAGGTCCCGCTTCCTCGACGGCATCGCCCCCGAAGAGCAGCCCATCTCCGCGCCCCGGAAACAACGCCAAAAGAAGTGCCGAGTCTGCGGCATGCCGCTCGAATCCACAACCGAAAAAGTGCTCGGACGCTGCGAGGATTGCCCATCCGAAGCAGACGCCGCCACCTTCGATGCCCTGCGCGCCTGGCGCAGCGAGGTGGCACGCGAGCTCAAAGTCCCCGCCTATATCGTCTTTTCCGACGCCACCCTCACCTCCGTGGCCGAACGGCTTCCGACCACAGAAGCCGAACTCCTAGACATCCCCGGCATTGGCCCCATCAAGGTGGAACGCTACGGCGCCGGCCTTCTCGAGGTTCTCGCCGGCATCGAATCCTGATGCGAGCGCGGCTTGGGCGTAGGGTCGCCTTGGGTCGATAGGTTGTGTGCAGCCGTTGACCTGCGATCGTCCGGAATTTCTTCTTTGGAGCGCTCAACGAAGAATGGAAAGACGAGCTGCGGCGTTTTTGGGCCAGATTCGTCCGGGATTTCTTCGTTGGACCCCCGAATGAAGAATAGAAAGACCAGCCCAGGTCGGCGGTTGTACACAACCCATCGGCGGTGGGATGTGGAGGGGTTGAAGCGGCTGCCGCCGGCCATGTCTCCCGCACGCCGACTCCCGAAAAACCCCGCAAAACCTCACCCCTCCCGCGCCCAGCACGCCGGGCACGTGGGGTGCGGTTCGATGTACCACCGCCGAATCTCATCCGCATACACATCGATTTCCTGCATTTCCCCAGGCAGAAGCCGTATTCTCCGAGTCCCCGGCGGTTCCGACCCGCACCCGAGGAAGGACAACACGCACGCCACTACTCGTGCCGTCGTCGCGGCCATCACGGGCGGGTCCGGGATCGGTGGGCCTTCCCAAGGATCCACGGTGTACCACATGGGGTCGATTTCTGTCCGCCGTAATTCGAGGCACAATGGGCAGGCCCCCGCGCCGTCGATACGCAATGGGCCGAGCTGCCCGCGCCCGTCGAGCAAGGCTACGGGAAACCATGTTGCGGCGTGTTCGCCTAATTCCGCGGCCTCGGAGGCGGGCCGGTTCACTGCCACCACCGGTATGTCTCGTTTGGCGCACACCCGCGCCAGAAATGCCGCGTCACGCTCCCCGGGGACTGGCTCGCGCACGGTAACGCCGCTGCGCCGAAGCATATCGCTGATGTTTGCGGTAAGCCTGTCCTCTCCCAACACGGCCACGGCTGGTTTCGGCGGGAGCGCGCGGAGGACCCGGTAGTTAAGCAGGTCTTCGATCAGGCTTTGCGCCCCCGCGTCGCTGAGCCCGGCTGCGACAAGCCCCGCGGCCACGGTCCGTCTTGGCACGGCGTGGCGAGCGGTAAGTATCGCAAGCGCTACGCCCTGTACGGCGGCGGGGGTTAGGGCGTCGAATACACCCGCGCGGCTGGCGTCGATGCCGAATTGTATCGCCGGCCCTGGGCGGATGCATATTTGCGCGGCTGCGGAAAGTTGGACGCTATAGTTTCCCTCCCCGTGCATATATCGAGTGTAAATACAATGGTTTGCTATGGCTACCCCCGAGGTTGAAATTATTCGTTCTGCGCGGCGTCGACGCAGCGTGCAGGCCCAGTTTGTGGACGGCCGCATCCAGGTCCGCGTGCCCGCTTATTTGTCCGCGGCTGAGGAGGAGGCTGTGGTCGCCCGCGTGGTGGCTAAGTTACAGCGCTCCACCCCGCGTATCGACGCCCACCTCGCCGACCTCGCACATAAGCTCAACGCCGAACTCCTTGGCGGGCGGGCCTCGTTTCGGAGCATCCGGTGGGTGACCAACCAGAACAAACGGTGGGCCTCCTGCAGCGTGGCTACCGGGGATATTCGCATCTCGCACAGGTTGCAGGATGTGCCCGAGTACGTTTTGTGCGCCGTGATTGTGCACGAATTGGTGCATACGTTCGTCCCCGATGGTCACACCGCCGAATTCTGGGAATGGGCGGATCGCGCCCCGCAGGCGGAGCGGGCGAAAGGGTTCCTTGAGGCATATCAGCGGTATGGTGGGGGATAGTTTAAACAGGGAGATTTGAATATGACCTTGAATGGACCTCAGAATTCGGACTTTTCGGGATTGCCGGCGGTGACCTACGCCGATGCGACGGCCATGGCGCAGACCGCGTTTGAAAACGGCTGGATCGATGTCGATGACCTCGACCGTCGCCTCGCCGGCATCGCTTCCGCCAGTTCGCCCTTGGCCGCCCGCGCCTTTATTGCCGACCTCGAAGAACCCCTGTCGCGGGCCCGTCAAGCCCAGCAGCGGCAAAGCCTGGAATCTCAGCGCAATAAGAAAAAGATCGTGGCCATGAGTATCCCGTTTTATGCCACCACCGCCGTCCTTGCCCTGTGCGTGGTCATTTGGTCATTGGTCGCGCTGAGCGCGGGGCTCCATTACTTCTGGCCCATGTGGCTCTTGATCCCCATGGTGCTCACCTACCCCATCCGTTACGCGGGGATCCGCTTGCACGGCGACGGCACCCAAAAGTTCTAGCCGCAGCCCCGCCCGCGTTGTGGCGTGCCGCCATATATCGTTGTGGTGCGCCGCCATATATAACGAGGCTTTCGGTAGCTGATTGCATTGTCGCCGGTGTTAAAGCCGTCGGCCGAGCGGTACGGTCAGCCGTTTGATTAACTCACCCGCTGCGAAAACGCCTCTTAATCACCCGCCCGCTGCATATCTGCTGCCAGCGGTGTCCGCCGTGTCAGATCTGCCTGCGGTGCCTGCCGTGTTAGATGTGCCTGAGGCAAATGTAACGCGGCCGCGTTTCCCCAGGAAAACTCGGCCCAAAAATCAGGCGGATCCGGCACAGCCAGGCAAATGTGACAGGGCCGGACAGCAGCCAGGCAGATTGTGCGTGGCTGGTGAGTGCGGGTTCGGTGGTTGACAATCGATGTGGTTCCAACGTGGGTGCAGCGGCCGTGACCTCTCGCACGAAAGAATGAGCTGCCCCTTGCGGCATGGTGTGGAGGATTTGCCTTCGGTGTCTGCCGTGTTAGATGTGCCTGAGGCAGATGTAACACGGCCGTTTCGCGTTCCTGCGGAAACACCACCACGCGCCGAGCGGCGTGTCGAATTTGCCTGGGCATGGAAATCGTTGGCCCTGAGCGCGGAAAATCCCGGCCACCAACTCGCCACATCACCTGGTGTGAGGATCTGCCTGCGTCGCTTGCCGTGGCAGATGTGCCTGAGGCAGATTCGTCACGGCCGCATTTCCCCAGGACAACTCGGCCCAAAAATCAGGCAGATCCGACGGAGCCAGGCAGATGTGACGAGGCCGGACCGTAGCCAGGCAGATTGTACGTGGCTGGGGAAAGCGGGCGCTTCAGCTACGAGGTGCTGCGGGCAGACGGAAATGGCGGTGCAGGCGCAGGGCACAAAATGAGCCGGGGTGCGCCGGGTTTCGGGGCTCACCGAACAGTGTTGAGCTTCACCGTGCTGGTTGTAAGGGGTGTGGTGGGCGCGCAGCAACAAGGCAGGTCGGCAAACAAGCCGCAGTACTGGGGTGGAGCGAGTATTCGGCTGTGAGAATTCAGCGCTAGGATTCAGCCGTGAGGTTTCGGCCGTTAAGGTTCGCCGTGAGGATTTAGCCGTTCGGATTCGCGTCAGGATTTGGTGTTTGTGTGTTGGTTTCGGCGCGGTGGATGGCGCGGCGTAGGGTGGTGATCAGTTCGTGGGGTTGTTGCAGCAGCCCGTGGGTGATACGTAGTGGTTCCCAGCCGAGTTCGCGTAGCCGGATCAACACTTTCGCGTCGTAGTCGCGTTGGCTGCGTTGGAGGTGGTGGGCACCGTCGTAGAACAAACCAACGCGGATATCGGGCCAGCCGGAATCAAGCACGGTCAGCAGGGGTGTGCCGTCGTCTGCCAGCGCACCGGAGTTATAGATCGGGATTTGTACCTCCAGGTGTTGGCGAAGCTGCTCGGCAATCAACCGCAACACAGTCTCCGGGGGCGACTGGGCACCCGTGCGGGATAGCTTCAGTAGTTTTTTCAGCTGGCGGGCGCTGAAAATATTGCGGGCGATGTCACGCACCAGCTGGAAGTTTAGTGTGGTGCATGCGCGCAGTGCGTCGATGAGTTGGATGGCGCGGACTTCCCAGTTAGCAAGGTTGGGTACTTGGTAGACCCACCAGGAGTGGCGGTCGCGCTGCAGATCAATCAGGCAATCCACCAGGGCGTATTCGGGGGCAACGACCTGCATGCCGGGCAGTTCCTGATCCGGTGTCCACACCCTGGTGCCCGGCCGCAGCCTGCGGCGGGTGGCGTCGAACACGCTGTGGCTGCGTTGGAAATTACTGGCCACATGCACGGTGATGTGGGCGTCATCCACCCAGTACTTCAAACCGGCGTAGGCTGCGGCGGCCCAGCCGCCGATAATGACATTCGGGGTTTGGGTGAAATGCGCCCGTGCCCGCAGCATGATCGGGGCGGCAAACCCTAGGCGCTGCGGGTGATACCGCGAACCCCACTCCACCTCCCGGCTCGCCCGACAGTACCCACGCGGCATGGCAAGCCGGCGGGTGATGTTGATGAAAGAGGTGTCGAGCAGTTTGGTGCGACGCTGAAACAAACCCATAGCACCAGTGATAACCCTAAAACAGCACAAAACCTAGGGGTTTCCCAAACACACCCCACCAACCTGTGGATAACTTGAAACAATCCACAGGCACACAGGGTTCCAGCAGCAACAAGGTAGCGCCCAGCGAAGCGAACGGGTACAATGCCGTCCGCTACTGCAGGGGAGACGGTGGAAAACAGCGTTGTAAGCAGGACTATTCGAGTGGTTCTAGTGGTGGTGTGGTAGCGCGCGGGCGGTTTATTCACAGTCCTAGTTTCAGTGGCCAAGAACACCCCAAAAAATTGCGCTGGGCCGAGTCGTTGGTGCGCGCCATCGGTAACGGCCGCTTGGAGAACACTGGAAATGACATCGATCGTGTACCGCCGGAGTCCGCACCAAGCGCCCCTGTAAGATCTGCCTCGCCGCGCAGGATCTGCCTTGCTTTTGGGCCGGATTTTCCTGGGGAAACGCGGCAGTGCAGCATCTGCCTCAGGCACATCTGCACATGGCTGACGGCAGATATGCAGCGGCAGTGACTGGGAAGCGTTTTCGCAGCGGGTTGGTTGATCAAATAGCTGACGGCGGCCTAGTTGACGCCGTTGAGTCCTGCGACAACGTAATCCGCTACCAAAAGTTTCATTATGTGTGGCTCCGCGCCACAACGCGGGGGATTCTAGTTCACCCAAACAAGCGCCGTGAATAAACTCTGCGATACGCGAATTCTGTGTAAGAAATAGCACGGGCCACGGCTTAACTTGTTAAGCAGCATACGACCGATTTGTTTCTGTGGGAGATTTGGCGATATTAGGGTCTGGGTAGGGAGCTCCAAGGGCTTTGAGGGGGCTAAATGGACCGCTTGCAATTTGAATTGCCTCTGGGGACCGTATTTGGCTGCGCGGCATTCGGGTTCCCGGATGGAGAAGCGTCTTTAAGGGGTGAGTTCCCCTCCATCACGGGGTGGCAGATTCGTTGTGTATTGCAAGTCTCGGGGTGGGACTTTGGTGGCGAGCTACTGGTCACTGGGGGTTTCGGCACCAGACTATATGCATATCAAAAGAATATAAACGAACTAGTAGTTTAATCCTATGGGCCGCCGCATGGTGGGTGCTGCGGGGCATGAATGAGTGCTACCACCAAGGTAGGTTTGGTGTTGCAACCGAATCACAACCGAATCAAACGGAACTAAAATGAACAACTGGAAAATGAAAGGCAGAAAGTTGAAGGCGCTTTCAATAATCAATTACGCATCCGCAGTTTTGACCTTGATCTTCGTGGCGATTACGTGGGTGCTTACCGTGCCGGAGGGTGAATTTGAAGGCGCAATTGACGTTTTCTTTACCTCTATTATCGCCCTTGTGTTTGCCATCATGTGTGCGATTATCGTGTGCGTGCAATGGTGGCGTGGGGTTCCGCCATCGTGGGGCATCCGAATCATGTCGGCAATCGTGCTTTTGTTCGGTTTAGGTTTTATGGTGATATTGGCCGTGGATCTCGCGAGCGGGCCTGGAGGCGGAGTCAATATCGGCTTAGGGCTCGTTGGGATCGCCATTCACCTGTTTGGCTTTATCAATGGCCTCTTGATTCTCGCCAGCGCAGCCACCACCCAATTGTCTGCCCGAAAAGGTTTGCGTAAGCAGGTGGCGTAACCGCGTTCGATTCGCCACCCGCGTTGGCGTTTGCCAGGGAAATAGATTCCCGCGCTGGTAGAGCCCGCTAGGGAAGTGGATTCCCGCAGTGGCGAAGGGTTAGGCCTGCTCCTCGCCGCCCTTTCCGTCCTCGCCGCCCTTGTCCTTCGGTTCGTCACCGGAAGCCTTGTCGCTGGGCTCGTCCGCCCCAGACCCAGACTCGCCGGACGTAGTCTCACCAGCTCCAGACCCAGACTCGCCGGCCCCAGGCTCACCGGCCCCAGGCTCACCAGCCCCAGACCCAGCATCCTCGGCCTTTTTCTTGTCGGCCTCCGCGGCGAGCATTTTTTCCAGCGCATCGATTTCGGCGATGGGGTCGAAGGAATCGCTTTCGGCGAGCAGACCGTCGATAAACTCGGCGGAGTTGTCCAGGTCGGCGGCGACGGGCAGGAAGTCCGGGTGGTCCCAGATCTTGTCGCGGCGCTCCGCCCCGACCGCCACCGTGACGCGACGCCACAGCTCCAAGGCTTCGCTCACCTTCGGGGTGGCAAATTCAATGCCCACAACCTTCGAGAAAGCGTGTTCGGCTGAACCGCCGGTGGCACGGCGGCGTCGCCAAGCTTGGTTCATGGCCACGGTAGAAGGAATGCGCTTGCTGAGCGCCTCGGTGACCACGTATTCGACCCAACCTTCGATAAGCGCGAGCAGCGTTTCCAGGCGGGACGTGGCGCTGGCGTTGCGGGACGAAATCCGCGGGGAGAAGTCGATGTCTTGCAGCTGGGCCATCATGTCCTGCAGCTGATTCATATCGCCTTCGAGGTTGATTTCGCGCAGCGCCTCCTCCACGTGGGAGGAATCCATTTCCAGCCCCGCCGCGTATTCCTCAACGGAGGCAATAAGCCGTTCTACCAGCCACGGAACGTGTTTGAACAAGCGCTGGCGGGCGGCCTCCAAGGCGCACAGGTAGACCATGGCGTCCTGCGGCGGCACGGGCAGGTCCTTGGTCATTTTCGCCATGTGTGCGGGCAGGATCGCAATGGTCCCCGCCGGCGCCACCGGCACCCCGAAATCGGATCCGGAAAGCGCCTGCGTGGCCAGCTCGCCAAGGTCGCGCCCTAGTTCGACTCCGACCTGCATGCTGGACATCTGTTGCATCATGCTGGCGGCGGCGTTGAGCATATCGCGCGCTTCCTCCGGCACGTTATCCAGCTGCGATTCGTTCATACGTTTGGCCACCGGCGTGACCATCCGCTTCCAGGTGGGCAGCGTCTTGTGTAGCCAATCCAGGGCGTTCCACGCTTCGACGCGGCTGCCGGAGGTGGGCAAAATGGTGGAGTCGTCGAGCCAGAGCTCCACGAGCTGGACGGCCTCCTCCATGGCGGCGCGGTCCGATTCCTTAATCGGCGGCACATTGCCAATACTTCGTTCGGCCGTACGTTCGGCGATATTGTAGTTGACGGGGCTGCCCGGTTCCTGGTTGGCAAAGCTGGAGCCAATGCCGGACAGCATCTGGCCGACTTGGTTCAATATATCGCCGAATCCGCCGTCGCCAGGGCCGGAACCGGAGCCAGTGAATCCGCCGCCGTTTCCGAAACCGAAAATGCTAAACGGATTCTGGTTATTGCGGCGATCTTCGTCATCGTCATCGTTGTTGGGGTTAAAACCGAAGCCGTTGTTATTCATGGTTTCCAACGTACCGTGGTTGAGCTACAGAAACTATGCATCTGCGGGACGCTGTGAGCGAACACGGTAGGGTAGTGCCCTGTGAAACTCCTTCGTACTTTCCTGTGGGGCGCGTTGCCGGTTGCCGCTTTTACTACGCTGGTGGTTGCGGACCATATTCCGGGGACGGATATTCCGTTGACCGTGCCATATGCGGCCGAGGGGCCCGGCCCTAGCTTTAATACGCTCGGCGACGTTGACGGGGTTGAGGTAGTCGATATTGAGGGTGCCGACGTCGATGACACCCACGGTAACCTGAACATGACCACCGTTTCCGTGCGTCACGGCATGTCTTTATCCCAGGCGATCGTGCGTTGGCTGACCACGGATGACACCTTGGTGCCCATCGAGCAGATTTTCCCACCCGAGCTCACGGAAGAGGAAGTGCGTAACCAAAACTCGATGGCGTTTTCCGCCTCGGGTTCCACGGCGACGCTGGCCGCCATGCAATACCTGCAGCGGCCGGTGGAGGTGACGGTGGCGGAGGTGCAACAGGATTCCGCCGCGGCGAGGGTGATTGCCTCCGGCGACGTGATTACCAGCATCGATGGCATTCCCACGGATAAGCCGGCGTTGGTGCGCGCGTTTGTGCAGAAGCATAAGCCGGGCGACACGGTGCGGGTGGGCCTGCGTAAGGATTCCGACGCCGCGAAGGAAGGCGAGAAGGGCGCCGCCACCACCGTCGAGGTAAAGCTGGGCAAGCATCCGGATGACCCGAATGTGGCACTGCTGGGTGTGACCATGACCACGCAGCCGGCGGATGGGGTGCGCGTGAAATACAACCTGGAGGAGGTTGGCGGGCCGAGCGCCGGGTTGATGTTTACGCTCGCGGTGATAGATAAGCTCAGCCCCGGCGATTTGAACGGCGGCAAGTTTGTGGCGGGTACCGGCACGATTTCGGAGGACGGCAAGGTCGGCCCGATCGGCGGCATCGAGCACAAGGTGCGCTCGGCGCAGGGCCTGGGCGCGGAGGTGTTCCTGGCGCCGGAGGCCAATTGCAAGGAGGCGGTGAGCCGCGACACCGGCGATATGGTTGTGCTGAAAATCACAGACCTGGATCAGGCGATCCAGCAATTGAAAAACTATTCGGATGGCGCGGAGGTGGAGACCTGCTCCTGATCCGTGGTGGATTCGGAGTCCTTATCCGGGTCGCTGACCAGCCCGAGTTTGATGATCCGGTCTTTGGGCTCTTCCTTTTCCGAGCTCATCATCTGCTGCATCACTAGGCCCTTGTCCGTGTCCACCACGGTGATCACGGCCGTGGAGCCGAGGGAGGACCAGCCGACGAGCCTATTGCCGTCGCGCTCCACGATGCGGGAGCTGTCCAGGCCGGTGAGCAGCTGGGTGGTGGTCAGCGCCTTGTTTTCGGATTCGAAAAACTGGAATTGCCCAACCTCCGGGCCCGAGCATTGCAGGGACTTATCGACGCCCCCGGGCATGCACGTTTCCAATTGATCGAACAGGGATTTCGGGGCTAAGGACCCGAAACGTTCATAGGCCTTGGCCACAGTATCGTCGTGCTTCCCCCTGGTGGAAGGGGTCTTGGAGGCGCTGGTTTTATCCGAGGCATCCGAGGCGTCGGTGGTCTCCGCGGAGCTGGACTCCCCGGTCTTATCCGCCCCAGACGTGGTGGGGCTGGCCGTGCTATTGGTGGAGGTGGGGGAGGGTTCGGGGCCGTCACCAGGCGTGCAGCCGGTCAGCGCGCACGCCAGCGCGCCCACCGCGAATGCTGAAACCCACAAGCGATTGTGCAACACTTCTTTTACTCCTGGCTAGCCAATAACAGGGTCAAGTACCGTACCTCAAATCTACAGTTCGACCTCGTCAAGTGTGTACCGCAGGGCAGCAATCACCCCAGGAGCCACACCTGTGCCACCGCGTAACTCCACATTGTCTTCGGCGAATGGTTCGTCTAATTCCGCCTCCGACGGACGCAATTGCAACAATGTTTGATCCACCCCGCCGCGCAGCACCCCGGAGAACAAACGTGCGGGCTGGGTTTCCGTCGGGGCATCCGGGGAAGCGAACAAGATCTCCTGCGCCAAGATCACGCCGGCGACCTCCTCCGGCCATGCCAGCTGCGAGATAAAGTCGCCGAGCTCATCGCTGCCGCCTTCCAGGTGCGCCGGAATCCCATCTTGGACCACCAACGCTAAGGGCGCCGCATCGTCTTCGGCAGGCAGGGCGTCGATAAGCAAAGCGCTGGGCACGAGCGCAAACAGAGTCGGAGGAGCATCCCAGCCCTCCGCGTGCACGAACTCCACGGCCTCCAACATTGCCTTGTTGAGTGCTTGAATAGTTAAGTCTGAAGCATTCATCAAAATTCCTTGCATTACGGTTCCTGCGTAGAGTAGTGAGGATACCTGGCACCATCACCCCATAAGGAGTTGGAGTTGGCTACCGGCCTTACACCACCCGTGAAACGACCACCTCGCGTGATCAGCTTCCTCATCGCAACAGTGTTCCTGTTGGTATTTATCGTCCCATGGCTCGTCGGCTACTACACCGACTGGTTATGGTTCGGCGAGGTGCAATTCCGTGGTGTCTTCACAACAGTCCTTGTCACCCGCATGCTACTCTTCCTCGCCTTCGGCGCGGTGGCGGCGGCGATTTCCTGGTTCGCCGGCTATCTGGTGATCCGCAATCGCCCCGAGCATTTGTTCGGTTTGGACCCGGAGCACCCGATCGTGGCCTTCCGCGCCAGCGCCGAAGCGGGCCTGCGGAAAGCGCTGCTGTTCCTGCCGCTGACCATCGGCGTGCTCGCCGGCCTCGTGGGGCAAAGCAATTGGCGCACGGTGCAAATGTTCCTGCACGGCGGTGACTTTGGGCAGCAAGACCCGCAATTCCACATGGATTACGGCTTCTACGCCTTTACACTGCCGTTTCTGCGGCTGCTCACAAACTCGTTTTCCGCGCTGCTGGTGGTGGCCTTCTTTATCGCCCTGATCGGGCACTACGTATTTGGCAGCATCCGGGTGGGCAACCAGGCGCTCGGGCAGCGCGGCCACGTGTCCAACGCCGCGCGCATTCAGCTCACGGTGACCGCCGGGCTGTGGATGCTGGTCAAGCTTGCCTCCTATTGGCTGGATCGCTTCGACCTGCTCAATGTGCGCAACGATATTTTCACCGGCGCCGGGTTTACCGCCATTCACGCCGTGCTGCCCGCCAAGATCATCCTGATGGTGATCGCGCTGGTGGTGGCGTTGGCGTTCTTCTCCGCCGTGGTGCTGAAAGATCTGCGCATCCCCGCGCTGGCCACCGGTTTGATGGTGCTGAGTGCGCTCGTGCTGGGCAACGGTTGGCCGCTCATGGTGGAGGAATTCTCGGTAAAGCCGAACCGCGCCTCCAAGGAAGCGGAGTTTATTTCGCGCAATATTCAGGCGACGCGGTTCGCGTACGGGATCACCAATGACAAGGTGAACTACGTAAAGAACTGGGGTGCGAATAAAGACGCGAAAGAAGAGCGCGACCAGGTGGCTAACGACGCCGCCACGCTCTCCAATATTCGCCTCCTTGATCCAGAAATCCTCTCCGCCACGTTCACCCAGCAACAGCAGCTGAAAAACTTCTACGGCTTCCCGAAAACCCTGACGGTGGACCGCTACACCGTGGACGGCGAATTGCGCGACTACGTGGTTGCCGCCCGCGAGCTTGACCCGCAATCCTTGAGTGAAAACCAGAAAAACTGGATCAACCGGCACACCGTGTACACGCACGGCAATGGCATCGTCGCAGCCCCCGCCAATCAGGTGGACGAGGTGGCGCGCGACGTCGGCTCAACCCGCGGCGGCTACCCCGTGTACACCGTGTCCGACCTGCAGGCGCAAAGCGATAAGGAACGCGCCGAAAAGCTGGGCATTAAGGTGGACCAGCCGCGCGTGTATTACGGCCCGGTGATCTCCAATGTGGGCCCGCTCGAGGATTACGCGATCGTCGGCGCGGCGGGTTCCGCCCCTGTCGAGTACGATACCGACGGCTCGAACTTCACCTACGATGGCAGTGGCGGCGTGGATATTTCCGGCATGTTTAACCGGATTGCCTTCGCGCTGCGGTACCAGGAAATTAACATGGTGCTGTCCGACCGTATTGGCGATGATTCGAAAATTCTGTACCAGCGCGACCCCCGTGCCCGCGTGGAAAAGGTGGCACCGTGGCTGGAAACGGATAACACCACGTACCCCGCGGTTATCGACGGCCGCATCAAGTGGATCGTCGACGGCTACACCACCCTGGACAGCCTCCCGTACGCTTCCCGCACGAACCTCAATCAGGCGATTGTCGACGCCCAGACGGTCAACGGACAGCTGCAAAACCCCGTGGTCAACGAAGAAGTGGGTTATATCCGCAACTCCGTAAAAGCCGTGGTGGACGCCTACGACGGCACGGTGGAACTCTACGAATTCGACACCGAGGACCCGGTGCTCAAGGCCTGGCGGGGCGTGTTCCCCGATACCGTCAAGCCGAAGAGCGAAATCACCGACGATCTTATGGAGCACCTGCGGTACCCCGAAGACATGTTTAAAGTGCAGCGGGAAATGATCTCCCGCTACCACGTCGACGATGCCGGCGTGTTCTTTACCAACGATGCCTTCTGGTCCGTGCCGGGCGACCCCAACTCCAAGGAAAAAACCGACGACGAGCGGACCCCGAACCAGCCGCCCTACTACGTTGTTGCCGCCGACCCGGAAACCGGCAAACCCAGCTTCCAGCTGATCACGCCGTTCCGCGGGCTGAAGCGCGAATTCCTGGCGGCGCACATGTCCGCCAGCTCCGACCCGGATACCTACGGCCGCCTGACTGTCCGCGTGCTGCCCACGGAAACCCAAACCCAGGGCCCGAAGCAGGCGCAGGACACCATGATGTCCTCTGACCAGATCGCCCGCGACCGCAGCCTCTGGCAGGACACCAACGACATTAAAAACGGCAACCTGCTCACCCTGCCGGTTGGCGACGGCCAAATCCTCTACGTGGAACCCATCTACTCACAGCGCAAAGGCCAAACCTCCGCCTTCCCCAAGCTGCTGCGCGTACTGGTCTCCTACGACGGCAAGGTAGGCTACGCGCCCACCATCGCCGAGGCCCTCAGCCAGGTGGGTATCGACCCGAAGGAAGCCTCCGATCTCGCCGAATCCGAAGTGGAAGCCGGGGAAACCAAAGACCCCGAATCCGGCGACACCGCAGCGGACGACAAGCAGCAAGACAAATCCAAGGACTCCTCGACGACCTCGCAGGACCAAGCATCCCGCGTCGAGGCGATCAACAAGGCGCTGCAAAAGGTCGAACAAGCACGAAACGGCAGCTTCGAAGAATTCGGCAAGGCGCTTGACGAACTAGACAAGGCCATCAAGGACTACCAAGACCATCAGTAAAACCCAAGCTTAAACCCCGCATTTGCGTGAAATTACACCAGTGTGTAAAGTAACTCATCGTTGCCGCGAAACACGGTAACGGTGAATAATCACCCGACGCGGGGTGGAGCAGCTCGGTAGCTCGCTGGGCTCATAACCCAGAGGTCGTAGGTTCGAATCCTGCCCCCGCTACGAAATTGAAACCCCCGGTTCGCACACGCGGACCGGGGGTTTCCTGCGTGTGGGGGGTAGGGCGGGGGAGCAGCTCGGCGACAATCACGCCGGAAAGCTCGGCGGCTTTCCGACCTCAATATCCCCGCACACAGCAAGGGTTTTTGTAAGGCTCCCCACGATAAGCAATCGCCCACATCAAAAACTGGCGAATGCTTCACACCAACTGCCGATAACCTCCTAGGTTGCGCAGTGATTTGGTCATTTCGCTGTCTTTTGTTTGTTGATCAGCGGTGGCGCTTGCAGCGGTGGCGCTAGTGCCGTGTGGGGTGCGGCTCAATCAGTCCGGACGCCAGCCGCCGCATCCTCGTCTCCTGCGCACAGTGTGAATATTTTTAAAATCATCAGGCCCTGTCGAATCTGCCTCAGGCACATGTAACATGGCCGTTTCGCGTTCCTGCGGAAACAGCGCCCCAATCACCTCGGTGTGTCGAATCTGCCTGAGCGCGGAAAATCGTCGGCTGATTTCGGCCCCCAAACCACCACACAACATCAATGAGTTGTGCGCGTCCACAGAACCGCACGAGACCAAGAGCGCACCGATCCCGACATGGCCTTTCCGTAGATGCAAAGTCGAATGTTTCCTAACCATCGGCCGTTCCAAATCTGCCTCAGGCAGATCTGACAGTGCGAGTTCAGCGTCTTGCGGAAACAACACCGCGCAGCGGCCGGCGTGTCGAATCTGCCTGACCAAAGCTGCGTGGGCCGGCGTGCGCTGCACAATGACCATGACAATGAAGCTTGATCGCCGGAGTCTGGGTACGCAGCGAATGTTGCTGCGGGATTTGGTGTATCGCTGCGTGGTTTCGATTGATCGACGGTGTCGACTTTGGGCAGCAATCGCAGCATTCAAATCATCGAGCCACGAAGGATGGGCACTAAGATAGGTTGCTATAAAGCTAGCAAGCTAGGTCCTTGCAACGATGGAGGTGGTTAGGGTGACTGTGCGCGTTAATGTGGCCCCTGAGCTTCTCCGTTGGGCCATCCGTCGCAAGGGCTGGGATGAGGAGACTGCGTTACAGCATGCTCCTAAGCTTCGTGCCTGGCTCGCAGAAACTGAACGCCCCACGCTTAAACAATTAGAGAAGTTTGCCAAAGGCACCCACACGCCATTGGGATTGCTTTTTCTTCCGGAGCCGCCTGAAGAGGCTGTTCCAATTCCTGACATGAGAACTATGGGTAATCTCGGTGTCGAACAACCTTCGGCAGATCTTCTAGACACCATTTATCTGTGCCAGAGGCGCCAAGACTGGTATCGGGAATACGCGTTGCTAAACGGGTTTGAGAAGCTTTCCTTTGTGGGGTCTGTCACAGTAAATGCGCCGGTTGTTCTCGTAGCTGAGCAGATCCGTGGTGTTCTTGGTTTCGGCCTCGAAGAAAGGGCTGCGTTTCCCAATTGGGAACAGGCACTGCGGCAGTTAATCGACCGGATTGAGGATGCCGGAGTCTTGGTCATGGTGAATGGTGTTGTGGGGTCTAATACACATCGGAGATTAGATCCTAGTGAGTTTCGCGGTTTTGCATTGGCAGATCCGCTCGTACCGTTAATTTTTGTCAATGGTGCGGACACTAAGGCAGCACAGATCTTCACGTTGATCCACGAGTTGGCTCACATTTGGCTAGGTAATAGCGCGCTTTCCGATGCTGCCATGACCGCGGGAGGGGGCCCAGAAGAAGAACTCTGGTGCAATCAAGTTGCTGCTGAAGTGCTCGTACCTATGACCGCATTGCTTGCAGATTTCGAGGGGAGTGTCACCGTCGACGAACTTGAACGTCTCGCCAAGTGCTACTGCGTCAGTACGTTGGTTGTACTCAAGCGGCTTTATGATGCTAACGCCATTTCCTGGGCTGAATACCTCAAGGCATATGAGACAGAAAAGCAGCGCGTAATGGATATCTTAGCGGAGAGGCGCCGAGACAAGGGCGGCGGAAACTACTACTACACCCAACCCCTTCGGCTTAGTCGAACCTTTTCGCGCGCCGTAGTCGAGAGTGCTTTCGAGGGCTCTACCTCTTACCGAGAGGCATATCAATTGCTCGGAACGAAGAAACGTACAACGTTTGAGAATCTAGCCGAGGAATTGGGTGTCGCATAATGTTTCTGGTCGATTCCAACATTCTCATCGAGGCGAAGAATCGTTACTACGCGTTTGACATTGCCCCTGGTTTTTGGACGTGGCTTGAATATGCTCACCAGCAGGGATCGGTTTGCAGTATCGAGGCTGTCAGAGACGAAATTCTCGAAGGTGACGACGAGCTGGCTGAGCGGACGGAAAGAAACGCAGGTTTCTTTAAGCCGATCGATCAGCCGACGACTAGCCATTTCACAACTCTCTCAGCTTGGGCCACTTCACGCGATTATAGCGCTGAAGCAATTGCTGCCTTTACGGGAAACCACGCAGACTTCCTGCTTGTCACCTATGCCTGCGAACATAGGCTCACCGTCGTTGCTCATGAGCGCTCCCGACCGCACTCAAAAAAGA
This sequence comes from Corynebacterium canis, assembly GCF_030408595.1. Lineage (NCBI taxonomy): Bacteria > Bacillati > Actinomycetota > Actinomycetes > Mycobacteriales > Corynebacteriaceae > Corynebacterium > Corynebacterium canis. The sequence goes on from NZ_CP047080.1 coordinate 772,141, forward strand.
GGATTCTCATCCCAGACGCGTGTTTGGAGATGGGTGTGGACACAGTAGATACGTTTCAAATGCTGCGTAGGACCGGAGTGATCTTGGACCTAGTCGCACCTACTTAGATGAGTCCCAAAGGGTTATTTGTGTCGTCAAACCATTTGGTTGTCATGCGACTCCCGACGATAATCTCATCACAGTCCACCGCAGCCTACTGGCGGCAAACACTACCAAACGCAATCGGCGCTGACTCACTCGTCAGCAGACTCAATAGCGGCCAACGAATCCAAATCGGCAGCTACGACATCTGAAAGCACCTCGCCGCCACCCACAACGACTAACCCCACACAACCCGGCCGCACAACAAACCTGGGCCGGTACCAACTAACCACAAACCCAGTACCAAGCACACGCTCCTAGCATTTCGTGTCCCATGCTTGACGGAGAATAGTTTTTCTGACTTGGCGGCTTTCAATGTTAGGAACGTGTTTTTTGAAGCGGCGTGGTGACGTTCGTGAAGCGTTAGAGTGAGTATCGTGTAGCGCGTGGTGGGGGTTTAAGTCAGTCTTTCTAGTACCGCATGGCACTGGGTCATGTGGTGTTAGAAAGGAGTCAACGATGGTTGACTACCGTAAGGTGATGCGGCTTGCGTTGGACAAGGTGCCGTATCGTGTCATTTCGGCGCAGACGGGTGCCGCGCCGGCGACCATTTCTAAAGCTGTGAAAGCTATGGCCTCCCAGGGGATTACCTCGGTGGAGCAGATTCGTGGTTTGTCGGATGAGGATCTTGCCAGGATTGTTGGTGATCGGCGTCGGGCTGTGTCGGATAAGTTTGTGCCGATCGATATGGATGCGGTGATCGCTGCGCGGACCGGTCGGAAGAAAACACCGTTGAATGTGTTGTGGGCTAGCTATGTTGAGCAGCCTGCGCCGATTGGGTTGCGGCACTATTCGTATGAGCGATTTCGTCAGATTGTGGCAGCTGATGTGGCGTCTCGGGGTTTTACCGCGAGGATTGTGCATTCGCCGGGGGCGACGATGCAGGTGGATTGGGCGGGTACCAAGATGCATCTGAAGGATCCTGTGACGGGCAAGCGTACGAGGGTCAGCATTTTTGTTGCGACGCTGCCGTATTCAGGGATGATTTTTGCGACGGGCAGGCTGGATGAGCGTCAGCATAACTGGCATGAGGCTCATCGCTTGGCGTTTGAGTATTTTGGCGGTGTTGCCGAGGTGATTGTGCCGGATAATGCTGCGACCGCGACGAATTCGGTCCATCGTAGCGGGCGCGGACCGCGAAGGATCAATGATGCGTATGAGGAGTTTTTGGCGCATTACGGCACGGCTGCCTATGCCACGCCCGCGGCGTCGCCGACATATAAGGGAAACGTCGAAGCAGGCGTAAAAGTTGTCAGCAGTCGGGTCATCGGAAAACTTAAGAACCGATCGTTTGCTTGGCTGGATGATTTGAATGCGGCGATTGCTGCCCAGGTCGACGCGATCAATGATCATGTGCCGTTTCGGGATCAGCAGGTCTCGCGCCGGCAGATCTTTACCGAATGTGAGGCTTCGTTTCTTGGGGCTCTGCCAGCCAGGCCATACGAACCGGTCCAATGGCGCAAATCAAAGGTGGCGCCCAACTGGCACATCACTTTTGATACCGCCCACTATTCGGTGCCGTATACCCTCATCGGCAGCACCGTCGACGTGCGGATTCGTGGTATGGCGGTTGATGTATTTCACGATGGGGCCCTTGTCGCTCAACACGCTAAAGCAACGCGGCGGGGGGCGTATTCCACGGAAGCTGAATTACATGGCCCTCCCGGGCTGGAAGTGCCGGGTAATTTGTGGTCAGCCGACTATTTTCGCTCCCAAGCATCCCGTATCGGGCCCGCAACCCGACGAGCGATGGATTCATTATTGGCTTCCCGCCCAATCATCGCCCAGGCTTACCAGCCAGCACGGTCAATCTTGTCGCTGGGCAAGGGAGACAATAAAGGCATCCTTGAACTTGCCTGCCAACGCCTGACTGCAGGAGACAAGCCACGAGCCGTGTCGTATACAGCGGTGAAAACGATGATGGCGGCTATTCGTGCAGAGGCCGCCTCACGCCCAGAGGCCAGTACTCGCAGCGCCATGCCAGATGATCGGCAGCGCGGATCCCAAACAGCGTTGCCGCTGCTTGCAAACAGAAACGGCATGCTTGGCGGAGCCGATCAATTCCGCCTCGGCAATCTCACCACTAATCCAGGCGTCGAACAGCAAGAAGGAACAACGCGATGACCGACCCCACAATTCACCTCGACCACACATGGCTACCCGCATTCACCAAACTGCGCTTAACAGCATTCGGTGAAGCGGCCATCGACATCGCCAACGATCCCGCGTTCGATCACTGGACATTCAGCCAAAAAATTGCGTACGCGCTGGACAAAGAGGTCGCAGCCCGGCAGGAACGAAAAATCGCCAAACTACTCAAGCAATCCCAGTCGCCAAACCCTGATGCTTGCATAGAAGAGCTCCATTACCGGCCAGACCGCACCCTCAACCGCGAGTCAATAACACGCCTCGCCGCCTGTCAATGGATCACCAACAACACCAACGTTGTAATCCTTGGTAAATCATCGGTCGGTAAAACCTACCTCGCCGAAGCCCTGCTCAACGCAGCATGCCGCCGCGAACACACCGCCCTGTTCTATCGAACCAACGAGCTCGCAGCCCAACTCGCCGTCCTAGACTTCACAGATCCAAAACGCCTCGAACTCACCACGCGGCTTGCCCAAATAGATCTCCTAGTCCTCGACGACTTCCTCACCACCCCAATCCACGGCGACACCGCTCACGCCCTCTTTAACATCCTGGCAACACGAGAACACCGCGGATCCACCATGATCACATCACAATTCGTACCAGAACAATGGTACGAATCCATCCCCGATAAAGTCGTCGCAGAATCACTACTCAACCGCCTCATCGGCGGCGCCGAAATCATCAACCTCGACGGGCCCAACATGCGACTGACCTAACCACACACACCACCAAGCGCCAGAGCCAACATCACCACTACACGATGCCCACTCTGGCGCTTCACGATCACCACCAAAGCACTTCAAAAAACGCGTTCTAAACATTCAAGAGGTTGCAGAAAACGCTATCAATTGAGTGGACCGTCCGGAGGAATGATGGATCAATTTAGACAAAAAGTTCTCAATTTAGCTCTTGGGGACGGCTCTGCCCGCGATGTCGAAGTTGCTAATGAAATACTCAACGATCAGCCACTAGTTGATTCTGGTGAGCACGGCGAGTTGCAGACAACTGTTGCAGATGAGGACCCGAGTGTAGCGGACAGGCACATTGAGGTATCTCTAAAATTGCTGGCTGCCTCCAGTGGTCTGTTGCGAGACGGATTGATTGACGTCGACCTGCACGCTTCCATAGAGAAGCGATCCATTAGTGCCATAAAGAGGCGAATTACGACGGTGGGTGGCCGCGACGGGGCGGGCTCGAACCATCCACCGAGAATCGAGTTCAAAGAGGTAAACTTTGCCGACCCGTTGGTTTTTTCAAGTTTATCCTTTGAAAAGTTGAAGTTTACAGACTGTACGTTTGACAGCGCTGTGCATTTCTCAGCTATTGAGTCATCCTCCTGCATTGAATTTAGTCGGTGCACATTCGCCACTGGGCATGAGCTGCTTCTAAGGTTCTTGAACTTTCCCAAACCTGAAGACGCCTCCGAGTGGCGACCGTCTTTTTTCTTTAAGGATTGTTTGATCAAGAACATGTGGGTATTTAAATCCCAGGTCTTCTTGTTCTTCGTGGATTCCGTAATTGAATCTTCAACTTTAGAACTAAATTCCGGATCGGTCACCCAGTATGTCAATTGTCAACTAATCGACGCGATCATCCACGATACCGCGAATGAAGCTGACAGGAACCCCCTTGTTCCTAGAGGATGGTTCCGGAATGTCGGTTGGATGGTGAACTAAATCAGACGAGAAGATTGTTAGTTTGAGGAGCACTGGGTTCGTGAGAGACAAGGACCTACATAGACGATTCTTGTCCCATAACCATTGCAAAGTATGATGAGGAGTGAGGTGTCACATAGGCTCACGGTCGTCACTCATGAGCGCTCCCGACCGCACTCAAAAAAGAGGATTCTCATCCCAGACGCGTGTTTGGAGATGGGTGTGGATACAGTAGATACGTTTCAAATGCTGCGTAGGACCGGAGTGATCTTGGACCTAGTCGCATCTACTTAGATGAATCCCAAAGGGTTACTCGGGTCGTCAAACCATTTGGTCGTCATGCGACATTGCATGCTGAACTGGTGTTGCGCTCGAATCCAGATCGCGTGAGCGGACTCCGTGATGTCAATTGTGCGTTCGACCAGCATTCTTAGGGCAGAGCCGTGGGAAAGGGATGTTCGCGCAACGGCAGTCTCCACTGAGTTGCTTGTGATAACGGCATTGCATTTCCTTTGTGCGTAGCAGGGCCGGTGCGCTCGATGATGCCGCTGCCGTGGGGATGGTTTTAGGAGCGTCTGTAACTGTGGCTGCTGCAGTAGGGGAGTTCCGTGTGCTGATGGCGGAGGCAGACGCGTTAGGAGCGAGCGAAGCTTTGGTGGCGGTGGAGCCGATGGCCACAGGCGATAAAGCTGAGGAAGTCCTGCCGTTGGAGAGCGTGGAGTTTGCGTACTCTGCTTTTCCTGAGGGCGTTGACGCGGCTCTTGCGCAGGAAGAAGCCGAGGCCATGGACGAGTCGGAGAGCGATGCAGAGACGATAAGCGATGTTACGGCGGAGTCTGCGCAGGTGCTGGAATAGGTGGTTTCTCTAGCGGTAGTTGCGCTTCAAATTGTTCTGTGGCAGCGGGTTAGGTATGTTCGGCGTCCGGTGGCCAGGATGCTCCGTCGGGGAAATATAGGTCACTTTTCCATCCCAGGCGGAATGGGAGGACGAACTTTACCGGACAATCATCCCTTTCCAATCGCGTTTTCGGTTGGGCTGCGTTTTCTGCTTCTGACTGTTCAGCGAAGACCCCGTAGCATATGGGGTCCCAGAAAGCTGGGTCGGCGATCTCTAGAGAGGGGGTCCCAGTAAAGACACCGAAAAGGACTTGAGTAGGGCTGGTTATCTCAACTTCAAATTCTTCCCAAGTGCCCATCATGTCTCCAGGCAAGCTACGGAGCCATTGGTCAATCTCACGTGCTTTTTCTTCCGAATCCACGAATGCGCCGAGCGGCTCAGTGTTGTCTGGGTAGCGTGGGTAGACCACGTAAACGGTGATCGTTTGTCCTGACATACCTACACCTTGCACCTACACCTTGCAGTTAAGGGTTGCGACTTTTGAGTAGTTGCGTGCGTAATAGGTCTTTCCGTTGTAGACGATGGTTCCGAGAGTAGCTCCAGCGAACTTTGTGCTGACGTCACCCTTGCTTTGAAATGTGACGTTTTTCTGAATGAGGCGGTTGGTGTTGTATGCCGTTGCGGTGACATTGCTGAGGGCTTTGCTCCACCATGCATAGTACTTTATCGCAGGTCAGAGATGTGCTGGATGCCGGCGACCGGTTGGCTGCACTCCGTTCTAGCCTTAAATCCGACAGCGCTCCAGTTTGAAGATTTTCGACTATGAAGGTTATTCGGGGGTTTCTGTAGAAGAATAGTTTGGTGAGGGTTTGTTTTGTGCGCTTCGTGGTGGCTATGGGTAATCGGCAGTCGTTGTGAAGTATTCTCCAGTTTTTGATGTGGGCGATTGCTTGTTCGTGTGACCCAGCGGATGGATGCAAGGGCATTGTTGAAGCGCTGCTGCCAGGGCTCAAGAACTTTTTGCCCGTGTTTGCGTTTCTGGGGGATGTCAAAACCGGTACCTTCGTATCCAAGGTCGGCGGTGACAGAGTCGCCTGGCAACACGGTGGTGATGCGCAGCGTGTCTGCGATGCGCTGATCGTGGGAGCTCCCAGGCATGGGCGGGCTGATGCACGTAGGTGTTGCCGCTCTGATCGGTTACGACCGCGAGGTTGTGGCCGGTGGCTTTGCGTTTGCCGCTGATCAGTTGCCGGTGCCCTTTCCGCGACCAGCATGGGACCAATGTCCCATCGAGGACGCGATGGCGCGTTGGCACGAGCTCGTCCACGGTTGGTGCGGCTGGGAGAAAGCGTTCCAAAAGGTCAAGGACTGCGTTGATGGCACCGGAAATAGTGGGTTGGGACACCCCATAGATCGTGGCGATCACACGTTGCGCCAGGTTCTTTACTCCAGTAGTAGACCAAGGCGCATTCCAGGCTGCTGGCCAACCCCAAACTTTAGCGGCAATGATGCGTATAACCTGCGGTTTCGATGTCGTTGGCCAAGACGACAATCTCATCAGTCGAACATTTGCTAGTATTGGCCCAGCGGTACAAGGCATTTGTGTTTTGTTTTGTCATAGATTCATTATGCGGAACCTTGTATCGCCTTTGCTATGTTCGGGGGTATTGAGGTCGGAAAGTCTGCCCGGCAAAGCCCCAGCGGATGAATAACCCTCCAAGGCGCATTGCAGGCTGCTGACTAACCCCAAACTTTCGCGGCGTTATGCGTATAACCTGCGGTTTCGATGTCGTTGGCCAACGCGATAATCTCATCGGTTGAACATTTGCCAGTATTGGCTTAAGTGTTCAAGGCATTTGCGTTTTGGCATAGATTCATTATGCGTAAACCTTGCAAAAGCCTTTGCTGTGCTCGGGGGTATTGGGGTCGGAAAGTCTGCCAGGCAAAGCCGCAGCGGTTGAATAACCATCAAACTTCACTACATCTGAAATGCCGTTATCCAAAAACATATTCCGGCTATAAGTGAAAGTGGAGTCATGACATATTTCTCTTTCCTACTTCTTGAAATCAGGTTCATAATAGTATTCAACGATAGGTAGGCGGCAAAGAAGAAACAAATATTTTTAACAACCTTAAAAGGCAACCACAAGGCAATAAAACCGCCAGCTTGCAAAATAATTAATATTGCAAAAATTTGGATGGCTACCGAAATGACTGCCGCAATTCTAAATCCCATAGGTAAGACTTTATGTTGTCCACCCATTGTAAATTCGCCCAAAGGCAAGCCGCACGCAACAAGAACTGTCATAGTCGCTATAACTCCAAATAATACTGCACCTAATATTGAGAACATAAATTAATACTCTCCCTTCGTAAAATGCGAAAAATCTCAGTTACAAATTCCAATTTGTTTGACTCAATACTCTTAGAAGTTTATTCAAGGGGCGGCTCGTATTTTCCAGGTTTTTAGGTGTGCTATTGCTCGTTCGACGGCGTAGCGGATGCGTCGGATGCCTTAGTTAAACCGTTGTTGCCAATCTTGTAGGTCTGTGTGAGGTTGCCTGCGGAAGGGAACGTCGCATTCGGAACCGATAAATTTTAATCAGCGGTGATGCGATCGGGTGGAATGTTATCAAGTAGGTTGGTCTGACGCAGGGCGTTGATATCGTGTCATGATCCAGGTATCGGGTTGGATACGTAGTAGATTCCTCCTGTTTGGTCGGTAAGTATTTGCAGGTTGAGACCAGTTTTCTTATGTTTACTGCTATATAGTTTTTGGTGGTTTTCCACCCCGGTATTCCACGAGGGTGCCATCAATAATATAAAATCGATGCGGGTCGAGGTCTTTCGGAGTCGGTGGAGACGGCAGGACTGAATCTAAGACATTAGGTATGCGAGTAATTTCTCTGGAAATAGTTGGTTGAGATACCTTAAAAATGGTAGCCAGTATCTGTTGGCGGATAGTTTCTTCCAAGTACAGTATAGTAACGGTCATCGCCGCGTGAAAAGACCTAACAAGGTTGGGCAGCGATGATTGATTCCGGTGTATTCAATCAGATGCGTCAAAGTTAAGAAATTCTTATGGGAAAGTGTGCTAGCGTCAGCGGTGCGGGGCCTGGTGCTAAATTTGTGCGTTTTCGCACTTCATACAATTACGCCACGATGCCTCGCTCCTACCATATTTCAGGCGCAAACCCACCCAACAGCCCCACTAATAAAACTTAGCACTTAAATTAGCTTCAATTTGCGCTGGCGCGGTTTTAATGGTCTGCCCAGGTTTGCTTGATGGTTATCGGGCAACAACGAATAGACGCGCATTTGATTGGGTTGTGCAACGGTCTGATCGCGTTGTTTGGCAGCCACGCACAAGGTGGGTGGTTGATCGAGTTCGACGGACGTCGTCAGGTATTGCAGCAGGGATAGATATGGCACATGCGTTAATTTCAAGCCTTGCCGGTGCTGAAACTGCGGATCAGATAGTCGATGATGTGGAAGTCCGGAATCATAGGGATCCGCGCGACGATCCATTTGCCGCTACGTGTTAGCCGCCGACGATCTCCATTGATTCGCTGACTTCTTTCGATGCGGCGAGGGCTTCGGCTAGGAGTGTGGCGTCTCCGGCGAGCTGGGGGTTTAGCCAGTCGTCATGCATTTCGGTGGGCAAAATTAGTGGCATTCGGGGGTGCACGGTTGCGGCCTGCGCCACGGCGTCGCGAGTGACCAGCGCATACGTGAGCTTATCGACGCCACCGTGGTTGCTGTTTGTGGTAATCGCGGCGATTCCGAACGCGCTGCGGTCCGGTAGGGCGAAGATGCGGCCTTTTTCTATGTACCAAGTTGCGGGCGCTAATGCGCGATGCGCGCGGAAGGGATTTTTCCATACCCTGGAGGAAAGTAGTTTGTCGTCGCGGGCATTGAATGCGCTGAATTTGGCGGGTTCGTTGGCAATGTGCAGCCACCACCAGGCTAGGTGCAATTCGCGTTTGCCTTCGGCATCGGCGGTGATAAGGGGGTTGAGATTCAGGGCTTTTTTGCCGGTGATCTTTGCGGTCCCATTACGCTGATCGATCCATTGTTCGAGGACGTTTCGGTGTTCGCGCTCGTCGAGGGGTGGTAGATCGTAAACCTGGTTCGGGTCCAAGCCGTATGTCGCACACATATTTCAAATGGTATTGCAATGCTTGGCGAGTTTGGGGGCTTGGTAAGGTTCTCGATAGCGTTCGCCGCTTCGGTCCGGAAAGGTTGTTTCATGCTCAATGTGCTTGTGTTTGCACTTTTGGATTCCGTGAATCTATTGCTCATTGGGGTGGTGGTGGCCATCGGTGTGGCGTTGCGAAGCAAGTACGGAAAGATTGCCTCCTTATTGATCGCGGGCGACTGGTTGGGGGTCTTCGTGGCCTCGGTGATCTGTTTGATCTTTTTCGATTCCATCGGCCAAGCAGTGAGCTCGTTGGTGCATTCGCCGATCTTCGGGTGGGTTCTCATCGCCACCGGCGCGATCGCCTTGGTCCTGGCGATTCGGGGCGGTGATTCGAGCGGCCTGGTGGAACGCATTATGGCGCCGTTGCGCACGGCGTCGATAGGCACGGTGGGCATGGGTTTCGTGCTGGGGGCGGTGCAATCGCTGACCTCCGCACCGTTTTACGGCGGATTGCTACTGCTTTCGGCCGGTGGTTTCAGCGTGGTGACGCGCTACGTGACGCTGTTTTTATACGCGACGCTGGCGCTCAGCTTACCGACACTATGTGCGATCGCCGTGGGGTATATCCGGAGCAAGCCGGAAAGCAAACTGGGGCACGCGTTCGTGTGGGCGCGCGAAAACGATGAGGCGGTGGCGCGGATATCCGGCCTTGTGGTGGCGATATTGCTGATGATCGTCGGCGCGTTCCACCTGTAGTTTGTACGCTGCAAAGCGGCGACGAATGACTATGATTTCCGCCACATTTTGGGAATTTGTGACTATAATCTAAAACACCAACGCGGATTCCGGACGAGGTTAGGTGGCGCACTTCTCATGGCAGATGAATCATGTAGATCTGAGCGTCGCAAACTCGTCGCGGTTGCGATATGTGCGCTTTCCACGTTTTTAGTGAATATCGATAACACCGCATATCAAGTCGCCGTGCCCACAATTACCAAGGAATTTGCCGCGGCGGCCGGTGTCGCTGGCTGGATCTTGGGGTCATTTACATTGGCATTGGCGGCGACCGAGCTATACATGGGGTGGGGCGGCGACCGTTTTGGACGCAGACGCCTTTTAGGCTGGGGGTTAGGCGTATACATTTTGGGGTCGATAATTACCGCGCTTTCGGCGAGCGTAGAGATGCTTATTGTGGCGCGCGTGATTGCCGGGCTGGGTGCCGCTGCATTGGTCCCAATGGGGTTGGCTATTATTCGAATGCTCGCCGCAACCGAAGACGAACTGCAGAGATTTACCTCCCTGTGGGGTATTGCGGTCGGGGTTGGCATGGCTATGGGGCCGCTGATCGGAGGGTTATTTACCCAATACATCACATGGCGGGCCTTACCCGCTTCCGCGGTGTTTGTGGCCGGAGGTTTTCTACTGGCCAGCCAGGTGCTGCTTCCGCAATCCCGAGAGCGGGATTTGGGGGTTCGCTGTGACTGGCTCGGGATTACGTCTTTAACTGCATGCACTACCTTGATTACCGTCGCAATCCTTTTGAACGCCTCGGGATTGGGGACCGGCTCGCTGGTATGCATGTTGGCCGCGATCCTTATTGCCATCGCGTTGGTAATTCGCTTTAAATTGCGCGGACTTGATCCTTTTCCCATGCCGCGGCAACGCGGGGCGCTATTTGTGCCGGCGCTTGCCGTAGCGGCAGCGAATTACCTTGGTCTCGGCGGTGGAATAACGATCATTTCAATTGGGGTGCTGCAGCAAGGCGCGGGAATTTCAGCTGGCGAAACTGGTTTATTATTGCTGCCATTGGCGCTGGGATATGCGCTCGGCTCGCGGGCTGCCACAAGGGTAATTAGCCGATGGTCGGTAGGTTCGGCAATGGTGATCGCGGGAGCGATTGGGTTGCTTACGGTGCTTTTTGCGGGGATTGTTGTATCCCCATCGAATCTTGCCATTGCGATTCCGATTGTCGGGTTCTTTCTCGGGCTTTCCGTCGGCGGAGCGAATACGCCAACGAATAGCTTGGCCATGTCTCAAATGCCGAAAACGGGTTCGGGGATGGCCGGTGCGTTCGCATCGACCGCTCGTCAGGTAGGCCAAGGGCTAGGAATCGCATTGGCGGGCGTGAGCATCGCGATCGTCACCGCGCACCGGTTCCCGGCTGGATTGATGTGGGTGCCAATCGCACTCGCGTTTGGATTGGTATCTGCCATCGGGCTGTGGGTAAAGGCAAGGCTGGGGTGCGGCAAGTGAGTTGTTGGCGCGGCGTCGATAAGCGGGCGTTGCGAACGTTAGGGGGCGGAAAGTGCCGCGGCGCCAAAGGACACGGAAAAGTCCTCGCACCACAGGTCTAGCGTCGGCCAATCGGCGGGTCGGAAATCTGCCGGGAGATCGTACACTTGGTTGCCTTTATTGCCCTTGATCGGCGCGATGGCCAAGTGTTCGTACTGGCCGGCGGTGGTGAGGCCCGCCAAGCCCTCAACCACGGGGCCCTTGGAAAACCACACCTGCACGTCGGGGCCATTGGAGGTATCCAAATTCTCCAGCGCAAGCTGATGCGTGCCGTCCGGCAATTCAAACACCTTTACGGTTCCGCTGGTGTGGTGTTCATGGGACACGAACTCGCCTTGGGAAACCACCTTGGGGCCGGCGTCGGCGGGTTGGCTGGCGGGCTGCTCGCTGGTCGCGGCGTCGATAGTCGCGCTGGTCGCGCCATCCGTGAGCGCAGTGCTGGTTGGGGCGGCGGCGCTGGGAATAGCGTCATTGACTTCGGTATTTACAAACAGCAACCACGGTTTAAATACCGCGAGCGCAATGCCCAGGGCAATCACAACAGCGGCAATAGCGGCCGCGACAAATAGGCGCCGGTTTGAGGTCATCTTAAGCCTTTCACAAACAATTCGGGTGATGAATTCACGGGCGCTTTCGAGTTAAATAGGGTCCGCACTATGCAACACGGCGGGGCATTTAAATAGTCCCAAATCGGTGAAAAATCGTGTGCCGGGTGAATAAAAAGTGGGTGGGGTGGGGCGGGTTGGTCTGGGGTCTCCTCCGTTTGGGGGAGGCGCGTTGGTGGTCTGGGGGCGCGTTGGTGCGGAAAGCCGAACAATTCTAGGCAATCGCGGGAGGCAAGGGTTGCCGTGTTCCCCGGAAAAGGGGAGCTTTGGGGGGACTTGGCGGGGCCGAGAGAAATGGTAGCCGCGTCACACCGGCTGGTTACCTGTGTCACCTTTAGCGCGCTTTTTGTGAGGTGGCTGGCTGGCGTATCGGGGGTGCCGTGAAGGGGAGCGCGGTTAATGTGCCTTGTTTGGGCATGTTTGGGCGGCGTGCTGGGTCGTACTGGGCCGTCCTGGGCCCTGCCGGGCCGCGACGGGCCGCGACGGGCCGCGACGAGCCACGACGAGCCGTACCGTGAATAGAAAAATGCGATATTTTTCACTGTTTTGCGGCGGTGGTGTTGATATTTTTACAAATGAAGGTATCCCCGAATGGTTCATTATCAAGGAGTTATGCCCGATCGGACATTGTGTGCCGGGGTTTATGCGCGGAAAACCACATAAAAACCGGACATCTGTACCGGTTTTCCGCCTGCATATGTCGATATTTTCCCCTAGATTTGGAGGTATGAGTCCACGAAAGATTGGCGTAACAGAAGTCGCATTACGCGACGCGCACCAGAGCCTTATGGCTACCCGCATGGCGCTGGAAGACATGGTCGGGGTGTGCGAAGAGATCGATCAGGCTGGGTATTGGAGCGTCGAATGCTGGGGCGGCGCAACGTTCGATTCCTGTATCCGCTTCCTTAATGAAGATCCGTGGGAACGGTTGCGGACATTCCGCAAGTTGATGCCAAATAGCCGCCTGCAAATGTTGCTTCGCGGGCAGAATTTGCTCGGGTATCGCCATTATGAAGACATGGTGGTGGATAAATTTGTGGAGAAATCTGCAGAAAACGGCATGGACGTATTCCGCGTGTTCGACGCATTAAATGATCCCCGCAACCTTGAGCACGCAATGCGCGCCGTAAAACAGGTGGGCAAACACGCCCAGGGGACCATTTGCTACACCATTTCCCCCTTGCATACCGTCGAAGGTTATATCGAACAGGCGGGCCGCCTGCTGGATATGGGGGCAGATTCGATCGCGCTCAAGGACATGGCGGCGTTGCTGAAACCGCAGCCCGCTTACGATATTGTGCGCGGCATTAAAGAGACCTACGGTGACGATACGCAGATTAATGTGCACTGTCACTCCACCACCGGCGTGACGCTGGTGACGTTGATGAAGGCCATCGAAGCTGGCGCCGATGTGGTCGATTCGGCTATTTCTTCGTTGTCTCTTGGCCCCGGCCACAACCCCACTGAATCGTTGGTGGAAATGCTGGAGGGCACCGGCTACGACACCGGCTTGGATATGGATCTGCTGATTAAGATCCGCGACCACTTCAAGGCAATCCGCCCCAAGTATGCGGAGTTCGAATCCAAGACCCTTGTGGATACGGACATTTTCCTCTCCCAGATCCCCGGCGGCATGCTTTCGAACATGGAGTCGCAGCTGCGGGCGCAGGGTGCGGGCGACCGCATCGACGAGGTGATGCGGGAAGTGCCGGTGGTGCGGAAGGACGCCGGTTACCCGCCGTTGGTCACCCCGTCCTCCCAGATCGTGGGCACCCAGGCCGTGTTTAACGTGCTGATGGGGCGCTACAAGGTCATGACCGCAGAGTTCGCCGACCTCATGCTGGGCTACTACGGCGAATGTATCGGCGAACGCAACCCCGAGCTGATCAAGCAAGCGGAGAAGCAGACCAAGAAGAATTCCATTACCTGCCGTCCCGCAGATTTGCTCGAACCTGAGTGGGACAAGCTGCGCGAGGACGCCACCGAGCTGGAGGGATTCGACGGTACGGACGAAGACGTGCTTACCGTGGCGCTGTTCCCAGGCGTGGCCCCGGGCTTTTTAAAGAGCCGTCCGGAGGGTCCGAAGAACGTGGGCAAGACCGCCGAGCAGCTGGAAAAGGAAAAGGCCGCGGCGTCTGGTGCCGCAAATGCCGTGCGTGAACCGATCAGCTACAAGGTCACCGTGGGTGGCCGTACCCAGACCGTCAAGGTCGAACCGGCCTAAGGAGACAACAACCATGGCACACGAAGCCAGCATGCAAGAGCGACTTGCAGCACTCGAAGAAGCCCGCGCCAAGGTATCCCTCGGCGGTGGCGAAGATAAGATCGAAAAGCAGCACGAGCGTGGGAGGCTGACCGCGCGCGAGCGCATCGCAGCATTTGTGGACGAAGGTACGTTCCAAGAAACGGGCATGTTTGCAACGCACCGCACCACCCACTTTGGCATGGACACCGCTGTGGCACCGGCCGACGGCGTGGTCACCGGTTGCGGCGCTGTTTTTGGACGCCCCGTCCACATCGCCTCACAAGACTTCACCGTGATGGGTGGTTCCGCGGGCGAAACCCAATCCAATAAGGTCGCCGCCATGATGGAGGCCTCCGTCATCACCGGCACCCCGTTTGTGTTTATCAACGATTCCGGCGGTGCCCGCGTTCAAGAGGGCATCGACTCCCTTTCCGGATACGGCAAAGTGTTCTATCAGAACGTGTTGCTTTCCGGCTTGGTCCCGCAGATTTCCATTATCGCGGGCCCCTGCGCGGGTGGCGCGGCGTACTCCCCGGCGCTGACGGACTTTATTATTCAGACCCGTGGTGCCCAGATGTTTATCACCGGCCCCGGCGTGATTAAGTCCGTGACCGGCGAAGACGTCACCCCAGAGGCCCTCGGGGGTGTCGACGCCCATATGGTCAAGGCTGGCAATATTCACTTTGTCGCCGAAGACGACGAGCAGGCCATCTTGATTGCACAAAAACTATTGAGTTTCCTGCCGCAAAATAACACCGAGGAACCGCCGGTGGTCGATCCCGACTACATCGTCGAGCCGGACGAATCCCTGCGGGATATCGTTCCCGTCGAGGCCAAGAAGGGTTACGACGTCCGCGACGTGATCGGCCGCATCGTTGACCGCGGCGATTTCCTTGAGGTCCAGGCCGGATACGCCCAAAATCTTGTGGTGGGCTTCGGCCGCATCGTTGGCCGCACCGTCGGCATTATTGCCAACCAGCCGAGCGTGATGTCCGGCGTGCTGGACATCAACTCCTCCGATAAGGGCAGCCAGTTTATTCGCTTCTGCAACGCCTTTAATATCCCGCTGGTCACTTTTGTGGATGTGCCCGGCTTTATGCCCGGCGTGGCCCAAGAGCACGGCGGCATTATCCGCCACGGCGCGAAGATGCTGTACGCCTATTCCTCCGCCTCGGTGCAGAAGATCACGGTGGTGCTGCGCAAGTCCTACGGCGGCGCGTACCTGGCCATGTGTTCGAAGGACCTCGGGGCGGACCGCGTGTTTGCTTGGCCTACCGCCGAGATCGCCGTCATGGGCGCCGATGGCGCCGTTAACGTGGTGTTCCGCCGCGAGATCGAGGCCGCCGAGGACAAGGAAGCCAAGCGCGCCGAGCTGATCCAGCTCTACAAGGACACGTTCTCCACGCCGTTTATGGCTGCCTCCCGCGGCCTTGTCGATGACATCATTGATCCCGCCGACACCCGCCGCGAGATCGCGATGGCCCTCGAGGTGCTTACCAATAAGCGCGTGACGCGTCCCGCCAAGAAGCACGGCCTAGGACCGGTGTAAGCGATGGACAACACTGAGCTTTTCAAGCTTGTTCAGCAGCTGCAAACCCGCCTTGATTCCGTCGAAGCCGAACTCGCAGAACTGAAAAAGCGTTCGGACCAAGAGATCCCCGAAGACGTACTGATGGCCATTTCCGCAGCGGTATCCGCATACATGGGCAATAAGGGCCGAGTGCGTGCCGTGCGCTTTAGCCGTCACCGCACCTGGGCCGCCCAGGGCCGTCAAGCAGTCCAGTCCCGCTCCCGCAACCTGTAAGGAGAAGTCATGAAACTTAAAGTGACCGTGAACGGCATCGCCTACAGCGTTGACGTCGAGGTCGAGGAAGAACACCGCCAACTCGGATCCATTATTTTCGGTGGCAACTCCACCATTTCCGAACCCGCCACCGCCAGCGTGCAGGGCGTCTCCGCGAACGCGGTCGTCGCGCCCCTGGCAGGTTCCGTGTTCAAGGTCCTTGTCGAGGAGGGCCAGGCGATCGAGGCCGGCCAAGTCCTGCTGATCCTGGAAGCCATGAAGATGGAAACCGAGATCACCGCACCAACCGCAGGCACCGTCAGCGTCATTCACGTCGACGTTGGCGACGCCGTGCAAGGCGGCCAAGCCCTCGTGGAAATCAACTAACCAGCCACTCAGCGCGCCCCACACTTTCCCGCGAAGGTCTGGGGCGTTGCCGCATTTCTAGCTGCCCTTGACTGCGGCCGGGTAGGTTTTGTGCAACCTACCGGTGGCCACGTGATGTGGAGGGGTTGCAGTGGCTGCCGAGCTCCGCGCCAAGGCAGATCCGACACGCCAGCCGCAGCGCGGTGGTGTTTCCGCAGGACGCCGAACTTGCCGTGTCAGATCTGCCTGAGGCAGATCCGGCGGAGCCGATGGTTCGGGATAGTTCGACATTCGTCGTCTGGGAAGCTTCGCCGGCCCTTGCTTGCCGATAGGTTGTGTGCAGCCGTTGACCTGCGATCGTCCGGAATTTCTTCATTGGGGTGTCCAACGAAGAATGGAAAGACGAGCTGCGGCGTTTTTGGCCAAGATTCGTCCGGAATTTCTTCGTAAGACCCCCGAATGAAGAATAGAAAGACCAGCCCCAGGTCGGCGGTTGCGCACAACCCTTCGACCTGGGCGCGCAACCCATCGCCCCTCGGATGCAACGCTGGGCCTAGGCCTGGCTAAGCCCCGAGCGGTTGCGCGCAACCCATCGACCTAGGCGCGCAACCCATCGCCTTGGGCGCACAACCCCACCCTATCCTTTCTCCTAGTTCCCCTTGACCAACATCTCGCGCACCTGATCGTGCAGCAAACCATTGGTGGCCAGCGCATCGCCGCCGCTCGGCCCGTCCACCCCGGCCAGGGAGGTAAACCGGCCCCCGGCCTCCGTGACCAGAATCGCCAGTGGTGCCAGATCCCACAGGGAGACCTCCGGTTCCGCCGCGATATCCACCGCGCCCTCCGCGAGGAGGCAATAGGAGAAGAAATCCCCAAAGCACCGCAGCCGCCACGTGCTATCGGACAATTCGATTACGTTTTCGCGTAGATTACGGTCCCGCCAGCCCTCCAGCGAAGAGAGGGAAACCGACGCGTCCGCGAGTTGGGAAATCGATGATACTTCGAGTTTCTTCGGTTCGCTGCCCATGAATGTGCGCCAGGCGCCTTTGCCCAAAGATGCGAACCAGCGGCGCCCCAGTGCCGGTGCGGAAACCACGCCGACGACTGGGCGGCCGTCGATAAGCAGTGCGATTAGGGTGGCCCATACCGGTACCCCCCGGACGAAGTTTTTGGTGCCGTCGATGGGGTCGATGACCCACTGGCGTCCGGAGCTTACAGTGCCGCCGAACTCTTCGCCCACAATGGCGTCTTCGGGAGCGATCTCCGCAAGCAGGGCGCGCAATTCGCGCTCGCAGGCAAGATCCGCGTCTGACACCGGCGTCATGTCGGGTTTCGAATCTACGTTCAGGTCCGCCGCTTCGAAGCGGGGCAGGGTGATGGCGTCCGCGCGGGCCGCAAGCTGCAATGCAATATCAAGGTCTGTATACATGGATCTAGCTTAGAGCAGCGGCAATGTCGTTGACTACCGCCGCGTTTCCGGCGATGCTCCAGGTGACACCCGCTGCGTCGAGGCGTATGCAGCGTCCGCCCACACCTTCGATTAGCGCGCGGCCCGGCAGCCAATCCCACGCCGGCACGGAATGTTGGAACCAGGCGCCGAGCGTGCCGTCTGCGACGCTGGCCAGGTCGATGCTTCCGGCGCCGAACATCCGCATTGTGCCCGCTTGGCTCGCAACTTTGAGCCATGCTCGCTGTACCGCATCCGTGTGCGAAGGGTGCAAATAAGTACCCAGCGAAAGCCTGTTCAAATGCACATCCTGAAGCTGGGGTAGGGGGTGGCCGTCGCGCGTCGTCGAAAAGCGGCTGCCGCCGAACCACGTGTAGCCCATCGCCGGCCGGTGCACCGCGCCAAAAAGCGGCTCGTTGCCCTCCGCCAGCGCCAGCGCCGCGCAGAAATAATCGCTGCCAGAGGCGTAATTGTAGGTGCCGTCGATGGGGTCGATCACCCACGTTCGACCGCTTGTCGACGCCCTCTCCGCGCCCTCCTCGCCAAGCACGCCGTCCGCGGGGCGCAACGCCGCCAAGACTCCGGAAATGAACTGCTCAGCGGCCTTATCCGCCTCCGTGACCACGTCGGTGATATTGGTTTTTTGCTCGGTGCTTACCCCCGCCTCGCGCATTCGCCAGGCCAGCCTGCCGGCGTTGAAAACTAGGGCTTGGGCGAGGTGCTCGTCGCTATCCTTATCGTGTGCAATCACAAAGGTCTTGGTGATTGCATTGATCATGTCTTCGAGGTTTTGTGCTGTGCTCATGCGTTCCATTGTGCCTGTTTGAGGGCGGGCGCAGAACCTACCAATAGGGGGGAATATTAATAGATCTTATAGAAGCCTGTACGCTCGACCTATGATGTTTGCGTGTTTCGCTCTCACGATGCTGGTGGCGCTGCTCGGCGTGCCCGCAATCAAAGAGCGTTTCGATGCAAACCACGGCGTGTTTTGGGAAAACGGCATGCGCGGTTCCTCGCTGTTTTTGGCGGGGATACTCCTACCCCCGCTGTTTTGGATCATATTCCCGTTTTGGGGGATTGTGTTCGATATGGGCGGGGTGGTGATGGGTCTGCTCTTCACGCTGCTCGCCTTGGCCTGTATCGCACTGGTGTCCGTGGGTACCTGGAACGGACGCCGCCGATGGGGGAGCGCCGCTTGCGTAACCTATGGCACGGTCCTAGGCGTGGCCATGCCGTGGGCGATCTGGGCGCAACCAAACCTGCAGCAGGGGGTGTTTTTCGAGCATCTTTGCGGCATCGTGATCTGGTCGCTGCTGGGGCTTAGCGTGATCGCGGCGGCCACGGTGCGTTTCCGCTGTGGTTGAGCGCGCGCACGGTGAAGATGCTGGGGGTGCGCGCCGTCCGCTACACTTGTTCGCTATGCGACAGGACCTTGCTGCTGAATGCTCCGCTCTGGAAACCACCCTTACCACCATCGAAAAAGTGATGGACCCCGAGGAAATGACGGTGCGTATCCGGGAGCTGGAGGCGCAGGCGTCCGACCCTTCGTTGTGGGATGATCCGGACCACGCGCAGCAGGTCACCAGCGAACTTTCCGCCGTGCAGGCCAGCCTGCGCAAACTCAAGGACCTGCGGCAGCGCCTCGAGGATCTGCCCGTGCTGTACGAGCTTGCCGAAGAGGAAGGCGAAGGCACGGACAGCGCCGATGAGGAGCTGGCGTTATTGCGGGCGGATATCGAATCCTTGGAAGTAAAGACCATGCTTTCCGGGGAGTACGACGCCCGTGAGGCGGTGTTGAATATCCGCTCCGGCGCCGGCGGGGTGGACGCCGCGGACTGGGCCGAAATGCTGATGCGCATGTATGTGCGGTGGGCGGAAAAGGCTGGCCACAAGGTAGATATCTACGATATTTCGTACGCGGAAGAGGCCGGCATTAAATCCGCCACGCTCGTGGTGCACGGCGAATACATGTACGGAACCTTGTCTGTGGAGCAGGGGGCGCACCGGCTTGTGCGCATCAGCCCCTTTGATAATCAGAGCCGCAGGCAAACCTCCTTCGCCGAGGTCGAGGTGCTGCCGGTGGTGGAATCCACCGACCACATCGAGGTCCCGGATAGCGAGATCCGGGTGGACGTGTACCGTTCCTCCGGCCCCGGCGGGCAATCCGTAAACACCACCGATTCCGCCGTGCGTATCACCCATCTGCCCACCGGTATCGTGGTCACCTGTCAGAACGAAAAATCGCAGATCCAAAACCGCGCGTCGGCGATGCGGGTGCTGCAGGCGAAGCTGCTGGAACGTAAGCGCCAGGAGGAGCGCGCGGAGCTCGACGCCCTCGGTGCCGGCGGCAATGCGTCGTGGGGCAACCAGATGCGTTCCTACGTATTGCACCCCTACCAGATGGTGAAAGATTTGCGCACGAACTATGAGGTGGGCGATCCCAGCAAGGTGCTGGACGGGGATATCGACGGTTTCCTCGAGGCGGGGATCCGTTGGCGCATGGCGAACATGGGCGAATAGGGAACTATTGGTCTTACCTTAGGCTTGCCTATTACAGTGGCAGCTATGAAAACCGTCTACAAGGTTGTTGGCCTACTCTCCTTGGGCGTCGGGGCCGTCGGCGTTGTGCTTCCGCTCCTGCCCACGACACCATTTCTATTGCTCGCCGCGTTTTGTTTCGCGCGGAGCTCTGAACGCCTGCACGCATACCTTTACGGGCACTCGGTTTTCGGCGGATACCTGCAGCGCTATGAATCGGGCGCGCTGACCGTGTCCGATAAGCTCCGGACGCTTGCCCTGCTGTGGATCGGCCTCGGTTGCTCCGCGTTCTTTACCGGAAAGCTTCCCGTGTATATCGTGCTGGGCGTGATCGGCACCGCCGTGACCATTCACTTATTGCTGATGGCACCGAAGAAAAAGCGCACCCCCGACGCCGCGGACGAGCACCCCGTAGAGGTGTGCCAGACCAACCCCGGCTCCTAGGCCCGCGGCCACCGGCGGACGCCTAGGGCGGCCCAGGCAGGCCCGCGGCCACCCGCCTAAGAACTTCTGCCGCACCCCATAAGGTTAGCGTTCGTGCAGCTTGTGATCACTTTGAGGGAAACTTACCGTGTCCACTAGATCATGTGACTGGTGTCAACTAGTGTGGGGTGAGTGATCACCTTCGACAGTGTAAGCAAAATATATAAAACTTCCACCCGGCCCGCCCTGGACAATATTTCGTTGACCATCGAGCGCGGGGAATTTGTATTTCTTATTGGGCCCTCCGGTTCCGGCAAATCCACCTTTCTGGAATTAATGCTGCGCGAGCAAAACGTCACTTCCGGCGATATTCACGTAGGTGAATTCCACGTAAATAAATTGCGCGGCGCCCAAGTGAATAAGTTGCGTCAGCGAATCGGCTACGTGTTCCAGGATTTCCGCTTGCTGCCAAAGAAGAGCGTCTACGATAACGTGGCTTTCGCCCTCGAGGTGATCGGCAAGAAACGCGGCGTTATTGACAAGCTTGTGCCGGAAACCCTCGAGCTCGTCGGCCTCGAAGGTAAAGCCAATCGCATGCCCAATGAATTATCCGGCGGCGAGCAGCAACGCGTGGCAATCGCCCGTGCGTTCGTTAATCGGCCGTTGGTGTTATTGGCCGACGAACCCACCGGCAACCTCGACCCGGAAACGGCGAATGACATTATGGTGCTGCTCAACCGCATTAACCGCACCGGCACTACGGTGGTCATGTCTACCCACAATGCGGCCGCGGTGGATGCGATGCGGCGGCGCGTGATCGAATTAAACCTAGGCAAATTGGTCCGCGATGACGCCCACGGCGTTTACGGTGTCGGCCGCTAACGGGAGAGGATTGCACTGACATGAAATTGGGATTTGTGCTGCGGGAAGCGCTGCAAGGCTTGGGCAGAAACCTCACCATGACCGTCGCGCTCGTGATCACCACGGCGATCTCGTTGGCCCTGCTCGCCACCGGCTTCCTGGTTACCGGCATGACGGAACGCACCAAGGATATTTACCTGGATCGCGTCGAGGTCATGGTGCAATTCACCGACGAGGTATCCGCACAGGATAACGATTGCTCCTCTCAGGCGTGCAAGGATGTGCGCGACAAGCTGCAGGGTGCGGAGGGCGTCGAAAGTGTGACGTTCCGTTCGCGCGAGCAGTCCTACCAGCGTTTCGTAGAGGTGTTCCAGGACTCGGACCCGCTTTTGGTCGCCTCCACCAGCAAAGACGCCCTGCCTGCCGCGCTGCACGTGCGGCTCGTCGACCCGCTCGACCCTTCGCCGCTGGACCCGGTGCGCGATATGGAACAGGTGTCCGATGTGATCGACCAGGTCGATGATCTCCGTTCCGCCACCGGCAACCTCGACGCCGTCCGCAACGCCACCTTCCTGATCGCGTTTATTCAGGCCATCGCCGCCATTTTCCTGATCGCAAACATGGTCCAAATCGCGGCCTATGCCCGCCGCGAGGAGATCTCCATTATGCGCATGGTCGGCGCCTCCCGCTGGTACACCCAAGCGCCGTTCGTGATGGAGGCCGTCGTCGCGGTGGTGTTCGGGTCGCTGCTGGCCATGGCGGGCCTCGTCGCGGGCAAGAAGTTCGTGCTCGACCGCGCGCTGACCGGCCTGTACGAGTCGAAGCTCATCGCCCCGATCACCGCCGCCGATATTTGGGTGGTGTCGCCGATCGTGGCGATAGTGGGCATTTTGTTCGCCGCGGCGACCGCGCAGGTGACGTTGCGGATGTACGTACGCAAATAGCTGTAAGCTTAAGCACGCTATGGCTAAGAAAAAGAAGAAGGCGGTGGATAACCCGGTTATCGCTACCAACCGCAGAGCAAGACACGATTATCACATCCTAGAGACCTACGAGTGCGGAGTGGCGCTTGTAGGAACGGAAATTAAGGCGCTCCGCGAGGGCAAGGTGACCCTCAACGATGCGTTCGCAACTATCGACGACGGCGAGGTCTGGCTGCGTCACCTGCACATCCCCGAATATTCGCACGGTTCCTGGATGAACCATTCCCCGCGTCGTAGCCGCAAGTTGTTGCTGCACCGGCGCGAGATCGACGCGATCATGGGCAAGGTGCGCGACGGCAACCGTACGCTGATCCCGCTCAAGCTGTATTTCAAGAACGGCCGCCTCAAGGTGGAGCTTGGCTTGGGCCAGGGTAAGCAGAATTACGATAAGCGCCAGGACCTCAAGCGCCGCGCCGCCGAGCGGGACGTTACCCGCGAATTAGGGCGGCGAGTTAAAGGCATGCGCGGTTGATTTGCTTATCGACGCCGCGCCTGCCGCACCCACCTCATGCCCGGGCTGCGGGGGCGGCCACCGCTGCGCTTTTTTGGTACGATCCAGTGCGGAAGCTCGGTAAAAATGGGGGTTGCGCGGGGGCATGAAGGTGGCTTATACTTGTGGAGCTTTCACGGAAGGCGCAGATCCCGCCGGAAAGCTATGGGGCTGATTTAGGTTTCGACTCCGTACATTAAGCCAGGGGAAGCGTGCCGGTGCAGGCTAGAGACCACCGTTAAGCGTCGCAGCAAAAAATAAGCGCAGAGAATACTCAGCGCGACTACGCCCTCGCTGCCTAATTCAGCGACCGCGTGTCTGTCAGCCTAGGTTCCGTCCTTGGCCTAGAATCTGGCATCGTTGAAAGGACTTGCCGCCGCATCGTGTTGACGGGGTGCAGCGGGACACTTACCGACAACTGGGCCTATCATCCGGACATGTTCGTCTGATCCGGAGGGCCGAGCAGAGATCACGTGCGAACTGCGCACGGAGAAGTCCTGGCAAAATGACGAAGGACCCGGGTTCAATTCCCGGCAGCTCCACTACTACGCAGACCCCCTCCCGGCCCGGCTGGGAGGGGGTCTGTGGGTTGTGTGGGTTGGGGTCCGGTAGGGTTTGGGGTTGTGTGGGGGTTTGGGAGCGGTTCAGGCTCCGCCACGCGCCGCTCATCACACTGGGTTCCACCGCGCGCCACTCCTATGGGTTCCCGCCACCGGCCAACTACTAATGGGGTCCCGCCACGCACAGGTTGATTCGGAGTCCACAATTCTTTATTAGCTCTAGCAGCCCCGCTACGCCCTCGAAATCCGCTGCCCTTAGTGGACTATGGCCGAATATCGCTAAGTAGCCTCATTTCGGTAGGTGCGTCGCCCACAACCTATTCATGCGACGCAAGTTGAACGATGTCTACCGATATTTTTTACATCAAAATCCCGAAATCTGTGTAAAAAATATCGCGGCGGCGGCCCTGGGCAGTCCCGGATGATGAAAATTACACAGGATCTGCGATTCTGGTGTAAAAAACTTCATGCGACGTGCACGACTCATTTCTTCTGGCAGTGGTCAGTTCCGGGGTTTATTCACGGGGCTTATTTGGGTGGCCAAGAATCCCGCCCGCTGCACATCTGCTGCCAGCCGTGTGCAGATGTGCCTGAGGCAGATGCTGCGTGGCCGCATTTCCCCAGGATAATCTGGCCCGAAAGCAAGGCAGATCCCGCGCGGCAAGGCAGATCGTACATGGGCGTTCGGTGCGGACCCTGGCGGTGCACTCCGGCGGTACACAATCGATGTCATTTCCAGTGTTTGCCAAGCGGCCGTTACCGATGGCGCGCACCAATGAGTCGGCCAAGCGCAATTCTGTTTTGAAGCGTTCTTGTTCACCCAAACAAGCACCGTGAATAAACCCTAAGTTTTGCCACGATTCAGGAGGAGAAGCACGCCGCCCACCGAGATTAAGTGTGCCCTAGATATTTCGTATATTAAATCTTTTCGAAAAACGCCATAGGAGCGCCGCTACGCCCTCGAAGTCCGCTACCCTTAGTGGACTATGGACGAATATCGCAAAGTGGTTTCATTTCGGCAAGTGCGTCGCCCACAACCTATTGCCGCGCCCAGGGTTGAACGGTGTCTACTGATATTTTTTACATCAAAATCCCGAAATCTGTGTAAAAAGTATCGCGGCGGCGGCCCTCGGCGGCCCCGAACGATGAAAATTACACAAAATCCGGCTTTCGTGTGTAAAAAACTTCATGTGAAGTGCGCGACTTATTATTTTGACCGCCTTCCTGTGTGTGTCTGGCCGCTTGGGGTCCAAGCCATGGGCCACGCGCTCCACCACGCCCCGATGGTTTTGTCAGATCAACACCCATCACCCCCGAGTAGGATTGTGGATAAAAATGTATTGACATGCCTATTGGCCAACCCTCAATCCGCCGCCCAAACAAGACCCCCACCCTCATTTTCTAGCAAAAAACCATTTTGGCCCGCAGGGATTAAATCGCAGCTATACTCATGGTTGTTTGATACTGATTTCCACTTTAAAACAATAGTTCGTCTCGTCTTTCATACGCGGCGTTTCGGCCTTCTTTTTAGTGTTCATTGGCATTTCGCATTCCAGTCCACGCCAATGCATTCGAAGAAAGGAAGCACGTGAAACGTCAAGTTACGTTCTCGTTTGTCGCCGCCTTGGCTCTCCTGACGGCAGCTTGCGGGCAAGGTGAAGAAGTTACCACCGCCGCGACGGGCAGTTCGAGTTCGGGTGGTGACCAGTCGCATTCGTCGGCTACGTCCGGTGCCTCTGCGCCGGATGCTTGTACCCCAGTCACCGAGCAAGAGATTGCCTCTTTGTTCGACCGTTGGAATGAGGACCTAGCCAGCGGCGATCCCAAACGTGTTGTCGAAAACTATGCGCAGGAGAGCATTCTAATCCCCACGGTTTCGAATAAGGTTCGACTCACCCCTGACGAGAAGCAGGATTACTTCACTCATTGGCTTGAGAAGGGGCCTTCGGGTGTGGTCAATGAGCGGTGGATCGAGCTGGATTGCAATCGCGCGGTGGACGCCGGAGTCTACACGTTTACGTACGCCGATGGCAGCAAAGTCGCAGCTAGATACACATTTGTGTATGGAACGGAGGGGGACGAGTGGAAGATTCTCACGCATCATTCCTCGGCGATGCCGCAGCCGGGCGCGGATAAGGAATTGCCGCCGGCGGAGCGCGCGACGGGGTCTCCCAAGCCAGCGCTCGATCCGAAAGAGTGTGCGGCCGCAAGTGAGGCGGATGTGGTGCGCGAGTTCACGGATTGGGGCGACGCGATGTCCGCGGGCGATGCGGAGAAGGTGACGGAGCACTACGCAGAGAATGCGCTCGTGCTGCCTCTCGACGCCAATGAATTGCTCTTTTCCAATGACGAACGCATGAGCTATTTCAAGTCGTTTGTGGAAAAGAAACCGCAGGTCAAGGTAGATAAGCGCTGGACCAGTGTCGATTGTAATACCGCAACGGATTCCGGGTTGTATACCGTGACCTTCGCGGATGGGAATACCGTGGATGCCCGCTTTACCTTCACCTATCGCTGGCAAGATGGCGGGTGGCAGGTGTTGAGCCAGCACTCCTCACTTATGCCCGAAGGCGCCCCCGCGCATTAGTTCGATTATCGACGCCGTGACCTACCCCGCAGCCATGTCCATTTGCTGTGGTTGGGGGTCGGCGCGGTGATATTTGAGGATCGCCGGGATCAGCGGAATCAACATGAGGGAAATTGTGATCCAACCCGAAACGCCGAGTGAGCTAAATAACGCGGGATCCGGATCCTGATCGAGCGCGCCGATTAACAGGGGGAATCCGGCGGCTGCGTTAAAGGCCCCATGGAACAGCGCGGCAGGCCAAACGTTTTTGCTAAACAGGTAAATCCATCCGATGAGAATGCCGAGGAACATACATCCGATTGTCATGTAGGCGACGCCGGTCCAATCGGTGCGGTTGAAGTTGTATCCGAGCAGGATAATCGGGCTGTGCCACAGGCCCCATAACACTCCGGTGAGGGCCAGCGCGGGCCAGGTCCCTAGGTGCTGCAGGGCGGGGAGCAGGTAGCCGCGCCAGCCGATTTCCTCTCCGGCGGCGATGACGGAATTGGTGATCGCCCCCAGGGGCAAGGCGAATATTTGTACGAATACGATCAATCGGACCGGAATCTCATCGCCGGCGTTTTGCCCGGTAGCGGCGGAAAGCTGCTCCCGAAACGCGGAGAATTCCACCAAATCGAGTTTGAACCAGCCCAGCGCCGCGGCGAGAAATGTATTAATAATGGCGATGCTTAAACCGATGACAAGCGCGACTGCCAACCACAAAAGGGTGCGGCCGTACGGTTTGATTGGGGCGAGGCCGAGCCACTGCGGGAGCTGTTTCCACGGGATGCCGTGCGCATAGCGGGATACCAAAACAGCCGAGGTGACGGGTGTGAGCATCATGATCACCAGCAGCGGGGTGGTCAGTGGGCTGGCAAGTCCGGAGTCCATAAGCCACAGCGGCAGGGTGACCAACCAAGCGAGTGCGCACGCACCGGCATAAAAGATCAGCGTGGTTTGTATCCGGTATTTTGCCATTATTGTCCTCCGCTTTCCCTGACAGGGCCGACCACGCCTGGCGCGGCCAACACTCCAAAACTAGGCAGGCGTTTCGCTGCCGATTTTAGGCTAGCCTGATCTGGCTGCGCGGGTGCGCTGGTAGGCCCGAATTTCGGGCTTGAGCAGGAGGGTTAACAGCACCATAAGGAGCGAATTGCCGTACACGAAGATGGCGATTGCGCTGTCTGCCACATCTTGGTCGGCGGCGACTAACAGGGGCCAGAGGAGGAGCGCGGCGTCGAAACCTCCGCGGAAGAGCGCAGGGGCCCGAACGGAACCGGTAACCAAATAAAGCCAGCCGAGAAACACGCCCAAAAAGGTGCAGGCAATCACCGTATACTCGACGCCCTGCCAGCCGCCGACGCCCACGCGATACCCAAGCAGGGCCAGCGGCGCGTACCAGCATCCCCAGAGCGCGCCGGCGAGTATTAGCGCAGGCCAGGTGCCTAGTTTGTGTTGCAGGGCGGGGAGTAGCCAGCCGCGCCAACCGGTTTCCTCGGCCGCCGCAAGCAGGCTGTAAATGCCGGCGATGATGGGCACGGCGACGAACATGGCGTACACGTAGTAGCCGTTGGGCACGCGTCGCGAGAATAGCCCGGTTCCTTCCGAAAGGTCCAGCGCTACAAAGTCGGGGAGGTGCATGGCGCCGGAGAAGTCGATAAGGTCGAGCCGATACCAGCCGAGCGCCGCGCCGAGGAAGGTGGATACCAGCGGTACGCCGACGCCGGCGGCGAGCGCGATGCCCATCCAGACATAGGGGTTCGCCGCATTGCCCGATCGGACTTTCGCGCTTGGCGGCCCGCTTTGGCGTCCCAGGCGCGCAACGAACATCAGGGCGATCATTGGAACAATCATTCGCGCCGCGACGAGGGGTGTTGCGAACTCGTGGGCGAGGTCATCGGCGCGCCATAGCGGCAGTACTACCAACCAGCCGAGCGCGAACGCGATCACGTAAAACGCCAGGATGGCCGGCCAAGTATAGCTCGGTGTGTTCATCGCGCCCTCCTCCAATAGTGCGCGCCGTAAGGGTAGTGCTTATCGACGCCGCGGGGGGCGTCGATAAGCGAAACGTTAGGCGTTGCTGAGCGCTGCTGTTCGACGCTCGTTTCGGAGCATTGTGCGGTCTGCAAGGAAGTAAATGACCGTGCCAACCAGGGCAATCAATGTGATAATCCACATCACGGAGGCGTAGTTTACGCCCGTTTGTGTGGTTGCGGCGGTGAGTGCGCCGAATAGGTTGAGCTTGAGGTCGATGAGTTTTGCGGTGTATGCGATGCCGACGGGGATGGCGATATTGATGGTCAGGTTGTAGAAACCGATGGCCACGCCGGATTGTTCCGCCGGTATATTGCTGATTGCCGTCGCCACCAGCGGTGCGTACATGAGTGCGAAACTGGAGGCGAATACAATGGCCGAAAGTATGAGCGGTATGCGGCCGGATTCGAGCGTCACCGCGGACGCCGCCAGCGAGGCAGTAATGCCAATCAACGCCGCGAAAATCGTGGTGCGTGAGGACATAAATTGCCCGATCTTGCCGGAAAGCGCGCCCACGATCACGGCGCACGCGTAGCCGGGGGCGACCATCAGCGAGGCCTGGTCCAGCGTTAATCCCTGCAGGTCACGCATGGCGTAGGGGAAGAGAAACAGGATGTAGCCGAGCTGCGTGGAATAAATGATCAGCACGAGGGTAATGGCCCACACATAGCGCCCGTTTTTAAAGAACGCAGGTTTGACTAGGGCCTTGGGGCTGATATTGATATGCCAGACGAAGAACCCGATGCCGAGCACGATGGGGATCAGGTAGAGCGGCTGAAATTGCTGCATATACAGCATTACCGAGGTGGCGATCACGGTGATCAGGAGCAGGCCGAGCACGTCCAGGCTGGATTGGGTCGCCTGTTGTTCGGGAATTTGTTTGATAATGAACGGCACGGTGAGCAGCATGGCCAGCGGGATCAGGAACATCGCCGTCCAGGAAATGTATGTGGCCACGTAGCCGCTGGTGAGCGTGCCGATCAACAGTGCGAGCTGGAACGCGCTGGTGGAAAAGCCGAGGTACGTTTTTTGGTCGTCACGGGAGAGGTATTTGGTGACGTAAATAACGTACAGAGTTTCGGCTGCGGCGAGACCGCTGGTTTGGATAATGCGGCCGGCGAGCACCAGCGGCCAGGACCCGCTAAACAGGAAGCCTAGCAGCGAGCCCACGCAGATCAGCGACACGCCTATCAGCATGAGCGTTCGAATATTGATGGCGTCGGCCATGGCTGCGTACACCACGGCGCCGATGCCGATAACGATCCCCGCGAGCGTCGCCTGCAGGCTCACCTCCGTGACCGAAAGCCCCAGGTCATCGGCGATCGGCTGCGACATAAATTTGAATCCATTATCGATGACCAGGCAAAACACGAAGCTGAACAGCAAAATAGGCACTGCCGCCTTCGGATTGCGTTGCGCCCCGCTTTTCGACGCCGCCGTTGTTGCTGTATCCGACATAGCTATGCGCCTGCAAGGGGGAGCGCTAGCTCCATCATGGTGGTGAACGCGGTCTGGCGCTCCTCGGCCGTAGTCTTCTCACCAGTGACAATGTTGTCGGACACAGTGAAAAGGCCGAGTGCGTCGACGCCGGCGTGGGCGGCGATCGCGTAGAGTGCTGCGGTCTCCATCTCTACGCCGAGGACGCCCATGCGTGCCCACCGGGAATTGGCGGTCTCGTCGGCGTTATAGAACACATCGCTAGAAAGCACGTTCCCAATGTGCAGCTCGACGCCTTGTTGCTGCGCCTGGTCTAGCAGCGCGGAAATCAGCCGCCAGGATCCGGTGGGGGCGTAGGTGCCGGGCAGGTTGTACTGCGAAAGGAAGTTTGAATCGGTGGATGCGGATTGGGCGACGACGATGTCGTAGAGGTCCAGGTCTTTTTGCAGCGAGCCGCAGGAGCCGATTCGAATGATTTTTTGCACGCCGAAGATGTGGATCAACTCCCAGGCGTAGATGGAGATCGAGGGCATGCCCATGCCGCTGCCCATGACGGAAACCGGCATGCCTTGATAGCTGCCGGTATAACCCAGAATATTGCGGACCTCGTTGAATTGCACCGGGTTGTCGAGGTAGTTCTCGGCGATGTACTTCGCGCGCAACGGATCGCCGGGCATGAGGACGGTCTGGGCGATCTCCACGCCGCGCGGATTGATGTGGGGGGTGCTCTTT
This sequence comes from Corynebacterium canis, assembly GCF_030408595.1. Lineage (NCBI taxonomy): Bacteria > Bacillati > Actinomycetota > Actinomycetes > Mycobacteriales > Corynebacteriaceae > Corynebacterium > Corynebacterium canis. The sequence continues at coordinate 802,429 of NZ_CP047080.1, forward strand.
TCGGACATGTTTTCTCCTCGAGTGGGGTGTTGGAGCGGGGCGTTTTACAAACGCCTGTATCTAATCTCATGC